>JAUSLX010000265.1 GCA_030645775.1 Gallionella sp.
CGGGTTCGAAGCCGCCACCCTGAATCATGAAATCCGCAATCACGCGGTGAAAAATAGTGTTCTGGTAAAAACCCGCATTCACATAATCCAGAAAATTCTTGACAGTGTTGGGTGCTTTTTCAGCGTCCAGTTGCAATGTGATGACGCCGTGATTGGTATGTAACTTGACCATTTTTTGTTTGCCTTGAGTTAAAGAATAAGTGGATTGCATCATGCCGCACAGCAGCAATGCGAATAATGCAGTGAGTGCTTTTTTCAGGTTCATGCTGCCCCCTCATAAATGATTTGCCAGCGCTTTTTCTGCTTCATCCAGTACTGGCGTTTTTTCATGCGATTCGACAGGTTGCTGCTGCTGTAATCCTGTTCAAAATCAACGACGACCATGCCGGGTTGTTCCGGGTAGGTGAGCAAACTAAGCCCGGTAATGTTGAGCTTGATCCATGACTTTCCGGCATTGACAGCCTGTTTCTGTCTGGCCCAGGAAGCATAGTCCGTGTTATTGCTGGAAAAATTGCGCGCGTAATGCTTCAGGTAGGCATCGGTGTCCAGACTCGCCCAATTTTTGCGCCACAGTTCTATTTCAGTCAACAACGCGGTGCGTTCAGTCTGATCCTGAGCGCTGCTCCAGGCAATCTGGTTGGTGATGATGACCGGGGTGATACCGACCTGCAGGTAAGGGGCAAGTTTATCCAGGTCGTCGTTGCCCAGCACGACGCAGCCGTTGCTGGCGCGCGGCGGGCGGCTGTAGGTGTCGCTGGGCGTGCCGTGCAGCCAGATGCCACTGCCGGTGCGTCCGTTCTTCTTGTCCCATTCGTTCGGATAGCTGAGCGGGAAAGCGCCCGTACCATACATGTCGGCCAGCTGGTTCTTGGGCAGGTTCGCCTGAACAAAATAGACGCCTATCGGCGTGCGCTGGTCGCCGGTAGAAACTTTTTCGGTGCCGAGCTTGCCTATCGTGATGTAGAAATCAGTCACGTAGCGCGGTACGCCGCTGACGTTCTCATACACATACAGGGTGGAGCGACTGGTGTCCACGACCAGGGCATATTTTTGCTGTGCGTTGAGTTGCCATAAGTAGCTTGGCGCACGCTGGGTTTGTGGCTGCGCTTGCGCACGTTGTACACGCACGCGTGCTTCGTCGCGCAGATCCTGAATCTTGTCGCCCGAAGCATGGGGCGCATTGCCGAAGCTGGTAATGGCACCTGCCTTGGCCATCAACAGGTCACCCTTGACCAGTTGCGCCAGTTTGTAATTGGGCTGGACGCGCAACAGGCTGTCCACCTCGTTCATGGCGATATCCAGCCGGTTGTTCTTGATGGCGAGCAGACTTTTCGCCAGCTTGACTTCCGTGGTGCGCGAGTCGGGTGCGGCCTGAGCTGTGCCGACGATCAGGCTGCACAACAGGGCGGTGAGTGTGAATAATCGCATCAACGGGTACGCTCTTCCTGAATCAGCCAATTGCCGCCGGATTTCACCATCAGCAAGGTCTTGCTGCCGGACGCCTTGAAGTTGCTTGCGCGATAATCCTGGTGGAATTTCACGGTTGCGTGCGTATCGTCAGTGAAATCGACGGTGCCGTTGCGCACCTTGACGTCGATATATTTCGGTCTGTTGATGCGCTCTTTGCGATTCTCGGCCCATGCCTTGCGGCTTTCGCCATCCGGTGTTTTGAAGTCGCTCGCATAATGGGAAAGATATTTCTTTACGTTTTTGGCCGACCAGGCAGCGGCCCATGCATCAACGGCCTCCAGTACGTTGAGCATCTTATCTGAAACGGCAGCGACCTTGACAGGCGCGGCGCTGGCGGCTGTGCTCACGACCGGCTTGGCGGCTGGCGCGCTGGCAATGGGCTGAGGCTTGTTGCCAAGCAGGGCGGGATTACGCACAGCGCCGGCTTTGGAACGCGGCTTGTCCGTAAACAAGTCCTGAATCATCGCCAGTTTGGTCTGGGTCGTAGTATTGGTGTTGTCCAGTTGCAAGGCGCGGTCGTAGGCCTGACTGGCCATTTTTGCATAGATGTCGCCGAGGTTTTCATGAGCGGTCGCATAGCTGGGATGGGTGCGTATCGCCATTTCGAGTGAGGACTTTGCCTTGTCGTATTGGCTTTGGCTGGCATACAGTACGGCGAGGTTGTTGTAAGGCTCGGGCAATTCGGGATAGTCGGCCGTCAAACCGGAAAACACCTTGATGGCATCAGGTATTTTGCCTTGCTCGGTAAAAATCAGGCCCTGAAGAAAGCGCCCTTGCGCATCTCTGGGTTTGTTGGCCAAAAAATTGTTTACTTTATTTAAAGCCTGGCTGTGCTGGCCTTGCTTGAATAACTGGGTAGCGTCTTGCAGTTCATCGGCCTGCAAGGCCGGGCTAATACTCAATATGCCGAACAACAGCGCTGCAGAAAGAGGGAGGCGATTCAATATATTCATCGGTAATTCATATCCTGTGGAGGCGCGATGGCACGCGCGGGTATAACTAGCGGCGGATTCTACCAAATAACCAATGTGTTTTCACACAGTTAATGCATATCCGCATCGCCTGATGGGGATGACATGCGTATTTTCGGGTAAAATCGCCCGCTGATTTTAGAATATCCAACCTAACGGGCACAGAAAAGTGACCACCCCTGATAATGAAACCCGCTATGCCCGTTCCCTCACCCCCGTTCCCCCTCTCCCAAAGGGCGAGGAGTACGGTTCGTCGCTGTGCGAGTTTCACATTAAAGAAAAGAAAGTTCAGATGAGCAGTGCGCCTTTAGCTGTGGTTACACCGGCTTCCAATTTTATTCGCGGCATTATCGATGCCGATCTGGCCAGCGGCAAGCATCAGCGCATCGTTACCCGCTTTCCGCCAGAGCCCAATGGCTATCTGCATGTCGGTCATGCCAAATCCATCTGTCTGAATTTCGGGCTGGCTCAGGATTATCAGGGCACGTGCAATCTGCGCTTCGATGATACCAACCCGGAAAAGGAAAGCGAAGAATACGCGCTGTCCATACAGGAAGATGTGCGCTGGCTGGGTTTTCAGTGGGAAGGCGAGGTGCACTGGGCGTCGGATTATTTCGAGCAGCTCTATCAGTACGCCGTCGAGCTGATCAATAAGGGGCTGGCTTACGTGGAAGACCTTTCTGCCGAACAGATGCGCGAATATCGCGGCACCTTGACCCGGCCCGGTAAAAACAGCCCCAGTCGCGATCGTTCGATAGCGGAGAATCTCGATCTGTTTGCGCGGATGAGAAGCGGCGAATTTGTCGACGGCGCAAAAGTATTGCGCGCCAAAATAAACATGTCCTCGCCGAATATGAATATGCGTGATCCGGCGATCTATCGCATCCGTCGCGCCCATCACATCCGCACCGGTGACCAGTGGTGCATCTATCCGATGTACGATTACACCCATTGCATCTCCGATGCGCTCGAAGGCATCACACATTCCATCTGCACGCTGGAGTTCGAGGATCACCGCCCGCTGTATGACTGGGTGCTGGACAATATCAGCATCGCATGCCACCCCCGTCAGTACGAATTCTCGCGGCTGGAACTGCAATACACCCTCACCAGCAAGCGCAAGCTGCTGCAACTGGTGAACGAGCATCATGTCAGCGGCTGGGATGATCCGCGCATGCCAACCATCAGCGGCATGCGCCGTCGCGGCTATACGGCCGAAGGGATACGCGAATTCGCCAGACGCATCGGCGTGTCCCGGAGCGGCAACAATGTGGACATGGCGGTCATGGAAGGCGCGATACGCGAAGACCTGGAAGCCCGTGCGCCGCGCGTGCTGGCGATCATCAATCCGCTCAAGGTGACCTTGACCAATTTCGACGGTGCGCTGGCGCGTGAAGCTGATTTTCACCCTAATCATCCCGAATTCGGTCGACGCACCGTGCCTATCAGTCGCGAACTGTTTATCGAAGCCGACGACTTTGCCGAAATCCCGCCCGCCGGTTGGAAGCGCCTCACCCCGGGGGGCGAAGTGCGCCTGCGCCACAGCTATGTGATGCGCTGCGACGAGGTGGTGAAGGATGCGGAAGGACGTGTCATTGAACTGCGTTGCAGCATCGATCACGCCACGCTGGGCAAGAATCCGGAGGGGCGTAAGGTGAAAGGCGTGATTCATTATCTGTCCTGCGAACACGCGTTGCCTGCCGAGATACGGCTTTACGACCGTCTGTTTACCGTGGCGGAGCCGGATGCCGACAAGGAAGTGGATTTTTGCAGTTATCTCAATCCTGATTCGCTGACCGTGGTGCAAGGCTGGGTGGAGGCTGCTGTGCAGCATGCTGCGCCTGAAACGCGCTACCAGTTCGAGCGTCTGGGCTATTTCTGCACTGACCGGCGCGATCATCAGCCTGGCGGCAAGCTGGTGTTCAACAGGACGGTGACATTGAAAGATTCATGGACCAGGGAGCAATCATGAGTGCAGAGTTCGTTATTCCCGGCGATGAACAATCGTTGAAGAAGCTGACGCAGGTCGTGTACATCCTGTATGCGCTGTCTTATTTTGCAGGCGTGACCGCGATCATCGGCATCATCATCAATTACGTGAAAAAAGAAGATGTCGAGGGTAGCTGGCTGGAGAGCCATTTCCGCTGGCAGATACGCACCTTCTGGTTCGGGCTGCTGTGGGCGGTGATAGGCGCGCTGACGTTCTTTATTCTGATCGGTATGGCGATCCTGTTCGCCAACTTCTGCTGGATCATCTATCGCATCGTCAAAGGCTGGCTTAACCTCAACGAAAACAAACCCATGACATTTTGAATTTTGTCCTTCCCGTTTTCACGGGAAGGACGGCGATAGTAAGGTCCCGATATGCTGAAAATCTACAACACCCTGGCCCGTGACAAGCAGGAATTTACCCCGATAACACCGAATACTGTGCGCATGTATGTGTGCGGTATGACGGTGTACGACTATTGTCACCTCGGCCATGCACGCGTGATGGTGGTGTTTGACATGGTCTATCGCTGGTTCAAGGCTTCCGGCTATGACGTGACTTATGTGCGCAATATCACCGACATTGATGACAAGATTATCCGTCGGGCTGCTGAAAAAAACGAATCTATTCATCAGCTTACGCAGCGTTTTATCGACGCGATGCACGAGGACGCCGACGCGCTGGGCGTTGTGCGTCCCGATCACGAGCCGCGCGCCACGCAATATGTGCCGGAAATGCTGGAGATCATCGCCAAGCTGGAAGCAAACGGGCTGGCTTATCAGGCGGCGGACGGCGATGTGAACTACGCGGTACGTAAATTCGAGGGTTACGGCAAATTGTCCGGCAAGTCGCTGGAGGATTTGCGCGCCGGCGAGCGCGTCGAGGTTACAGATTCCAAGCACGACCCGCTCGACTTCGTGCTGTGGAAACACGCGAAAGACGATGAAACCGAAGAAGTGAAGTGGGATTCGAAGTGGGGCAAAGGTCGCCCCGGCTGGCACATCGAGTGCTCGGCGATGGGCTCGAAATTGCTGGGCGAGCATTTCGACATCCACGGCGGCGGCGCGGATTTGCAGTTTCCGCATCACGAGAACGAGATCGCCCAGAGTGAGGGCGCACATCAGTGCCAGTACGTGAACTACTGGATGCACAACGGCTTCGTGCGCGTGGATAACGAGAAAATGTCCAAGAGTCTGGGCAATTTCTTCACGATACGCGAGGTGCTCAAGCAGTACGACCCGGAAGTGGTGCGTTTCTTTATCCTGCGCGCGCATTACCGCAGTCCGCTGAATTATTCCGATGTGCATCTGGACGATGCCAAGAAATCGCTGGACAGGCTTTATACCGCGCTGAAAGGCAACCCACCCCAGCCCTCCCTTGTCAGGGAGGGGGCAAAGTTTCTCTCCTCCCCTGTCAAGGGGAGGTCGGGAGGGGTTTCAGTGGACTGGAACGAACCCTATGCCGTCCGCTTTAAGGCGGCGATGGACGACGATTTCAATACGCCGGAAGCACTGGCGGTGCTGTTCGATCTGGCCAATGAAGTGAACCGCAGTCAGTCGGCTCAATCCGTAATACAACTCAAGGCGCTGGGCGCTTTACTGGGCCTGCTCGAACGCGATCCGACTGTTTTTTTGCAAGGCACAGGCTCGGATGATGCAATGATTGATGAGCAAATCGCCGCCCGTAACGCTGCCAAACTGGCCAAAAACTATGCCGAGGCTGACCGTATCCGCAAGGAACTGTTGGCGAACGGTATCGTGCTGGAAGACAGCGCGGCAGGGACGAGCTGGCGTCGCGTATAGTTATACAGCAACCGCTTCGCGAATCGTTTCCGCTGCCCATTGGTTCAGGCTCTTGCCCTTAGCTTGCGCGGCGGCGCTTGCCGCTTCATGGGTTTGAGGATCAAGCCGCAATACGAATTTCCCGGAATAAGTTTTACGCGGTTCTGCGCCATCCTCGGCGCACGCTTCCAGAAATACCTTGAGCGATATTCCGCCTTCGCGCTTCAATCCATCAGTATCTTTGGCGTAAAAATCAGCGCTGCCGTTCAGGCCAATAAATTCACCCCGAAACATTTCAATTTCAGGATCGTAGGAAACGACGGCCTGATAGTTGTCAATTGTCATGATGTTTTTCACAGTTTAACTCCATTATCATCTAACCATTTGCGTATGCTCTCGACCGCACCTTTGTCGGTATTGGGCGAAGGATGAGGGCGGTGAAATACCCGTCGTTCGTCAAAAAGTCTGACAAGGATGCGTGATCCTTCACGCTCGCTGATGGCGGCACCCAGTTCAACGAACAGAGCTTCAATATCCTTCCACTGGATGTTGCCGCTAATGGGGCGGTGACGGAAATATCAACTCCAAGGTGCGTTGGTGTTTACGCTTCATGATAATGATACCATTAAATGGTACTGTATTTATGTAAAGCCCGCGTTGGCGGGCTTTATTGATACTCAAAACAGGAAATAATTACAGCAGCTTGCAGACGGTGTAAGTGTTTGGGTCAGTGTAAGCAGTACCTGAAAAAACTGCGAGTGGTGTGTGGTTTGTTGTATCCACTGCAGCTCTCACATTGCCAACTGTTGGATCTCCATCATCAAAACCGGCATCAACAGCTTCAGCAGCCTTGGCAGGTAAGTTTGTGAAACACAGGTTCAAGCCAACTACAGCGCCATATTTCGCCGTTGTTATTGTGTTTTGAACGACACGGATCACACCGCCATAGGCGTTGATTGGATCGGCTGGAGTGGCAGCTCCCGTAATTAGGCCTGCCAATCGTAAATCTTGCATGAACGAGCAGTTTTCAGTAGTAGCAGCGGTGGCCGCACAGAGATTCCAGCCGTCAGCTGTACCAACGACACCATCACCTGTGCTTGTTGCGACAGCCATGTGGGCTGGCGATGCAGACCAACGTGCAGCTGCCTTGGGGTCATCGCCAGGCAGCGCATTGTAGCGATCCCGGTAGGCGTAGTAAGCGGCGGTGACGCCTTTGACATCGTTTTGCAGGTTCTTGATCTTGCCGTTCTCGATCATTTCCTGGCCTTTCAACACGCCTCCTAATAGCAGGCCGATGATGACCAGCACGATGGCGAGTTCGACCAGCGTAAAGCCGGACTGTTTGTTGTATTTCCACATGATATTCTCCTTGGGAAGTATGAATTAACGTGAAGTGCGTGAGTCGCAATCTAGGCCTTGTCATGTCTTGCGAGAAGTAAAATTGTTTTACAGGTTCACTGACGGCAATAAAAAAGCCCGCCGAAGCGGGCCTGGTTTTAGGTTGTGTTTAGATTTTCTGGCAAAGTGTATGCAACGTGTCTGTAGCTGCAGGAGCCGCAGCGGTGCCATATGCGCCAGAGAGTCCTGTGACCGTGCCTGTTACGCCAGCTGCGCCTGCTCGTACGGTACCGGTATTGCTGTTGCCATCGTCCAGGGTTATATCAACCGCTTGGGCGATTTTCCAGGGAATGTTACTGACGCAGACCGTATTGCCGTTCATACCATAAATTTCTGCCGCTGCTATGCCGCTCTGGACGCCGATCACTCCTCCTACTGCGTTATTGGCCGGATTCGTGCCGTCGCCCGTCAGAAATCCGCTTAAGCGGGTATGTTGCCAGAAGTTGTTGCTTTCAGCGCCGACGGCTGGTGCTGCCGTAGCGTTGAACAGACCTGCGATAAGTCCATCGCCGCCACCCGCTACGCCTCCAGTTACGTGGGTTGCGGCTGCTGCATCATCTCCGGGTATTGCTTTGTATCTGTCCTGATAGGAGTAATAGGCAGCGGTGACTCCCTTCAGATCGTTAATGACGTTCTTGACCTTGCCGTTTTGGATCATTTCCTGCCCTTTGAGCACGGCGGCCAGGATCAGGCCGATGATCACCAGTACGATGGCCAGTTCGACCAACGTGAAGCCTGACTGCCGGCCGGGGGATTTGTTGTATTTCCACATGATATTCTCCTTGATAAGTATGAATTAACTGCGGTTTGTAGAGTGGGTAGTACGGGGCGGAATGTAAGGGCTGTGCTGCCTTTTGGTAAGTAAAATAGTTTTACACCTCACGGTTGGCGCGAATGGAGTAGAGCAGGGCGGCGCGCCCTTTGGGCTTACATTCCGTGAATGACGGGGGGAGGTACAGCAGGCAGAATCAACTGGAAGCAAATGTGGTCTTCATGCATTTCCGCGAGCAGATCTCCGCCCGCTTCGTGCAAACTCTTGTGCGCCTGATACAGCCCCAGCCCCAAGCCGCCGGGGCGGCCACTGGCGAAAGGTTCAAACAGTTTTTCGGGGGGCAGTTGTGCG
>JAUSLX010000266.1 GCA_030645775.1 Gallionella sp.
AATCCTCTCCCGCAAGCGGGCGAGGAGGCTAACGAAACGCTGCGCGAGTTTCACGTTAAAGCAGCGCATACGTTCGCTGCTCAGAGTGCTTTTTTGGGTATCTCGCGCGGCACGAAATTCAGCACCCGGATACCGACAGCCGTGATCAGAAAAGCGATGCCGACACCGCCAAAGCCCAGCAGGACTTCCGGCAGTGAAGGAGAATACAGGCCAATTACACCATCGCCAAAACTGCTTTTAACCTCAAAACCCGGGAAAATGGACAACGGGAAGGCCTGTCCGCCGATGATGAACACATACAGGAAGGCAAACCCGCCCAGTATGACCATAGCGGATGCGACGGCGACATGTTGGGATTTTCCCCAGCCCGGAAGATAGATCAGCAACAGCGGCAACAGATTACCCAGCACCACATATCCCGCCCAGAACAACAGCGGATAAATCCCGCCGCCGGCAAGAATAAAATGTTCAAACTCCACCTGGCGCGCAAAATACAGATTGGTCAGGTGATAGACTGCAACGAAGTACAACGCGGCCACCACGAACAAACCCAACAGATTTTTCATACGTTTCTGCACATACTCATCCAGTGTCTTGCTGTTCCATTGATAAATGGCCGACTGCACGATATGAAACACCGCCAGCCCCCAGGCAAAGGAAATAACAATAAACATCGGTGGCAAAATCGCCGAGCCGTAGGCCTGGCGCGCCACCAGAAAGGAAAATATCACGCCGGTGCCGGTGGTCAGCGCAAATCGCCAGATAAATACCACAAAACCTGCCTGTTTGGACCATGGCTGCATGCGCGCTTCCATCATGGTCCACAGATAGGCGACCACGGCTGCAAACATGACTGAATAGAGCACCACATTCCAGGCAAACACGGATGTCAGGTTAAAGTTGGTCGCAGCTACGATGATGCGATCAGGCCGACCCAGGTCCAGCATCAGCACAGTCAATCCACCAGCCAGCATGGCAATCGACAACAGGCCGGCCAACGGCGCCCTGGCTTTATAGGCAGGCTTGTTAAATACCGACCCTATGGATGACACATTAAGTACGCCGGATGCCGCCACGATCATGAAAATGGCAAACACATGCGGGATACCCCAGACGATCTGGTTGTTCATCCCGGTGATGATATGACCGTGTTCTTCCATCAAGTGCACGGAATACAATCCGGCCAGCACGATCAGGGCCGCGATCGAAGTCAGTATGTAGAAGAGTCGGTTCTTTAACAAGAATGGAGAATGGCTGTGCATTTTATTTATAACCCCTGATAACGAACGCCGGGATTGAGTCCCAGATCAGCGCGCACCTGAGCGGATGCTACAGTGCGTATCCTGGTGGCAATCTCACTATCGGGATCGTTGAGATTTCCGAACAGTATGGATTTGTTGGGACAGGCTTCAGCACAGGCAGGCTGTTTTCCCTGGTCGATGCGATGTACGCACATCGTACAGCTCTCAACGGTACCCTTACCGCGCGGCACATCCGGATTCTGATTCTGCAACGGCTCGTGTACAAAAGAGCGCGCTTTGTAAGGGCAGGCCATGATGCAATAACGGCAGCCGATACAAAGATGCTTATCCACCAGTACGATACCGTCGGCGCGCTTGAAAGAAGCCCCCGTCGGGCATACGTCAACACAAGGCGGATGCTCGCAATGCTGGCACATCATCGGCAGAGAAGTTTCTCGTCCGGTGCTGATGTCCTTGATTTCAATCTTGCGTATCCATTGCGAATCAGTGGAACTCACCCCGCCGGACAAACCGTTTTCAGTGTTGCAGGCGGTCACGCAATCATTGCAACCTTCTGCGCAGTTTGCGGTTTCAATCAACATCCCCCAGCGCACCTTGTTAGCATCAGCCTTGCCATGAGCCATGTCGAACAAAAATACCCCCGGTGCAATGGCAACCGCTGCCACCCCCATGGACATCTTAAGGAATTGCCTGCGCTGCACGTTGATTTCGGCGAAATCAAC
>JAUSLX010000002.1 GCA_030645775.1 Gallionella sp.
CTGATTGTGTTCGGCGGCACATTGGGCGCGGTGATGGTGCAAAGCTCAAGCAAGGTGTTCTTTACCGCAGTCAAGATGGGGCGTTGGGCGTTCGTTCCCCCGAAGCCGGCGGGGCGCGAAACGGTCAGGCAGTTAACTGAATGGAGTAATTTAACCCGCAAGGAAGGCATGCTGGCCCTGGAAGCGCGTATTCCCGGCATAACGGACCCCTTTTTAAAGAAAGGGGTGCAGTTGCTGGTGGATGGACATAGTGCCGACGAGATTCGTGCCGTGCTTGAAGTTGATATTCATACCTGGGAACAATTACGCTGGCAATCGGCACGTGTATGGGAGGCAGCGGCCGGATATTCGCCCACCATAGGTATTATCGGTGCGGTGCTGGGTTTGATGCATGTCATGCAAAACCTTAGCGAGCCCAGCAAGTTAGGTAGCGGAATCGCCGTTGCCTTTGTCGCAACCATTTATGGAGTGGCTTTTGCGAATTTATTATTTTTGCCGGTTGCCAACAAATTGAAAGCGATCATCATGCAGCATACGCACATGCGTGACATGGTGGTTGATGGTTTGTGTGCGATTGCAAACGGGAATAATCCGCGCCTGGTCGAACTTAAGCTGGAAAGTTATCTGGTCTAGTTATGGCACGCCGACGGAAACGCGCTGAGCACGACAATCATGAGCGCTGGTTGATATCCTATGCTGACTTCGTCACGTTGTTGTTTGCTTTTTTTGTGGTGATGTATGCAATTTCTTCGGTCAATGAAGGGAAATACAAAACTTTTAGTGACTCACTGAATGTCGCTTTCTCTCAGCAACCCGATGCTGTTTCTATCGCGATTGTGCCCAACCAGGAGGAGCAAAAACTCAAGGTGCTGGTGGATAAACGCACTGCGCGTCTGGTGGAGCAGCAGCGCAAGGTGCAGGAGCAAATGAAGGAGGTTCACGACAGTTTGCGTCAGATGATGGCGTCACAAATTGCGCAGGGACAGATTGGTATCTACCAGACCAAGCGCGGTGTGGTCGTTGATATCAGCGCCAGTACGCTGTTCAAGGAAGGTGAGGCAGCCTTGCAGCCCGGTGCGCAGGGCGTTTTGCAACAACTGGCGCGGGTCTTGAGTCAAAAGGATCAGTCTGTCGAGGTGGAAGGCCATACCGACGATGTGCCCATCAAGAATGCCCAGTTTCCTTCCAATTGGGAGTTGTCTTCAGGGCGTGCCAGCAGCATGGTCAAGACGCTCATTTCCTATGGTGTGCCGGAGTCTCGTCTGGTGGCGGTCGGCATGGCCGCAAATCAGCCTGTCGTGCCTAATGATACGCCTGAGCATCGCGCTCAAAATCGTCGTGTTTCGATCACGCTGGTGTCACCTGAATTTGATCGTTTGAATCCGTCTGCGCCAGCGCCACCACCGTAGGGTGGGCACGTCTTTGTGCCCACGTGGGGGCAGTATAAATCCCTGCCCGACCCGCAATCAGACGTTGCCGAGTGATCTTCCGCTGCCAGGCGTAAAGCTGGTTTGCCCGTCGGGGCCGTACAGATGGGCTTTGTTTACGGCATTGCTGAGCACGGTGAGTGTTTGTTGATTGTGGCGCAGTTTCATCTGTATCAATTCGCCATTGATGTGATTGAGTTGCTGAGCCTGTTCTGCCATGACACGTATTTCCTGCCAGAGGGCTAAACCTGGCGCGCAGTTTTTTGTCAGCCATGCCTGGATGGCGGCGTTTTCGAGTACGGGAAGTGATTTTTGCAACAGGCGGCGACGCCCTTCGGAAATTTCATTGAGCTGCAGGGCGTATGTTGATTTTTGTTCGGCGAGTGCCGGCAGTTGATCGATGCCGTTTTCCGTCAATAACCTTTGTTCTTGCCTTAAAAGGTCGGCAAAACTGCGCACTACCCGCAGTTCTTCTGTCAGGGCGGTCAGTAATTCCGGGCAGGAAGGATGATCCAAATCTACGCCCTGCTGCCGATCAGATCCCGCACACTTTGAATCAGCTGATCGGCCACCAGTCCTGAATTAACCTGAAAGCGTCCATCGCTGATGGCCTGTTTGATTTCGGCTACTTTGTTCGCATCCACAACCGGCGAACTCGCCATGCTGGCTTCCATTTTGTTCAGTTGTGCCGCAGTTGAACCCAGCGATACGCTGGTACTGGATTGTTGCGGAGCCGGGCTGGTTTTTGCATTGCTGGTACGCGGGCCTTCACTCATCAGGCCTGCGGGCAACGGGGTGCTTGTTTTTTCGATTTTCATGATAATCCTCTCAATCCGACTGTACTAAAATTTGGGTAGTTGCCTTCTATATCGGAAGAAATTTGGAAAGCTTTAGGGTAATTTAACATTATTTTTTAAGCTGTCGCGAAATTAATAAATTTTTTCTACAGAGTTGACGAATAGGCGGCAGTTTTGCGCATTGTTCCACAAAACGCATGGATGACAAAAGTGGTATCTTCGCATCTCACGGCTACGGGTGCAGACTTCGGTTTTCTGCAAAGATCAGCATGTTAAAAACATTTGAAGAAACACTGGATCCTGCGGATTGGCAGGATTTCCGCCTGCAAAGTCATCGCATGATGGACGACATGCTTGATTATATTGAATCTTTGCGTGAACGCCCGGTCTGGCAGCCGATTCCGATGGCGGTGCGCGAAGTTTTTCAGCAACCGTTGCCCGCACAGCCGGGCGATCTCGCTGCCGCACATGAGATATTTATGCAGGATGTGCTGCCGTACGCCATTGGTAATGCGCATCCCGGCTTCATGGGTTGGGTTCATGGCGGGGGTACGCCGGTGGGGATGCTGGCGGAAATGCTGGCAGCCGGGTTGAACGCCAATCTGGGCGGACGCGAGCAGATGCCCGTTGAAGTTGAGCGCCAGTTGCTGCGCTGGGTACGTGAGTTATTCGGCTTCCCGGAAACGGCCAGCGGTTTGTTTGTCACCGGCACTTCCATGGCCAATCTGATCAGCGTGCTGGTTGCCCGTACCGCTGTTCTGGGCAGCGAGGTGCGCGAAAAAGGTTTGTCCGCCGGACATCGACTGACCGCCTATACCTCGGTCAGTGCACATATCAGTGTGGCGCAGGCCATGGATATGGCAGGCATCGGTACGGCGGCATTGCGCAAGATCCCGGTAAACGCACAGTACCAGATGGATACCGCTGCACTCGAACGCGCTATCGCGGCGGACAAGGCGGCGGGCATGACGCCGTTTTTTATTGCCGCGACGGCGGGGACGGTAGATGTCGGCGCGATTGATGCGCTGGCTGAGATAGCCGATATCGCGCAGCGTGAGGGTATCTGGTTTCATGTGGATGGCGCATACGGTGCGCTCGGGCGTCTGGCCAAAGATATTGCGCCACTGTTGCAGGGTATCGAGCGCGCCGATTCTATTGCTTTCGATTTTCATAAATGGGGGCAAGTGCCCTACGATGCGGGATTCGTGCTGGTGCGGGACGGGGAGTTGCACCACAGCACTTTTGCGTCTCCCGCAGCCTATTTGCAACGTGAAACGCGGGGTATGGCAGCGGGTTCGCCCTGGCCGTGCGATTTTGGTCCGGATTTGTCGCGGGGATTTCGGGCACTTAAAACCTGGTTTACTTTACAGGTATATGGCTCGGAGAAACTGGGACAGGTCATCTCGAATACCTGTGCGCTGGCCCGGTATTTGCGGGAGCGCATCGAGGCGGAGCCGCGACTGGAACTGCTGGCGCCGGTTGCGCTGAATATAGTGTGCTTCCGTTATCGTAGTGCCGAGTCAGACAGGGTCAACGCGGACCTTGTGGTGGCACTCCAGGAATCGGGTATTGCCGCACCTTCAACCACGATGATCAACGGGCAGCTTGCGATACGCGCGGCCATCGTCAATCATCGTACCCGGGCTTGCGATATTGACGCATTGATAGCGGCGACGCTGGCATGCGGTTGGGCTATTGACCAGAGTGGGCAACGTTAGGTGAGTGAGATGAAGATTGAGGTTATTGAGTCGCAGGGGTTAAACCCGCCACTCATCGGTTTGGCCAGACTGATGCGCATGGCTGTTTCAGGAGCGGACCTTGCGCCCTTGGGCGCTGAACTGATTGCGCGCGCCGGTGCTGATCCGCGCACGGCGGATGCCAATGCGTTGATGGACTTGTCCACGGTTTTGCAACTCAGGGGCGAGCGCGAGTTGGCGCTAGAAATCCAGTCGCAGGCGCTGGCGATACAGCAAATTTATTCGGCACCCCGTGGTCTGACAAGCCGGGGCGCCATCCGGCTGCTCGCCATCATGGGCCCCGGTGATCTGATGGCAAACTCGCCCGTCGAATTGCTGCTGGAAGAGGTCGATGTTACGCTCGATATTGTCTATGTGACGGCTGAACTGGACTTGCCGGAGTGCTTGCCTGAGCATGATGTGCTGTTTGTCGCGATAGCCGAATCCGAACAAAATATTCCGCTGCTCAGGAAAATTCAGGCCGCCGTTGTTCCCTGGCCTCGTCCGTTACTCAATGATCCCGCGCGGATTGCCTTGCTGTCACGCGACCACAACTGCGCATTGCTGAAGTCAGTGGCGGGTCTGGATATGCCGGTTACCGTGAGAATCAGCAAACAGGTGCTGGAACAGATCGCGGGCGGTGAGCGCTCTATGGCCGGCGTGCTGGAGGACGGCGATTTTCCGCTTATCGTGCGCCCGGTTGATTCCCATGCCGGAAATGGCTTGGAGAAACTGGCGGATGCAGCAGCGATTACCCGCTATTTATCCGGGACAACAAACCAGGAGTTCTATGTTTCACGTTTTGTCGATTATCGCGGGACGGACGGCTTGTTTCGCAAATACCGCATCGTGCTGATCGAAGGGCGACCGTTTGTTTGCCATATGGGCATTTCGGAGCACTGGATGATTCATTATCTGAACGCGGGTATGGCCGAAAGCGCAGAAAAACGCGCTGAAGAAGCAAAGTTCATGGACGATTTCGACACCGGTTTTGCTGTTCGGCACGGCGGAGCCTTCAGGGCTATCAATGAGCGGATCGGACTGGATTACCTGGGTATAGACTGTGCGGAGACACGTGACGGTAAGTTGCTGATTTTTGAAGTGGATAGCTGCATGATAGTGCATGCGATTGATTCTGTTGATATTTTTCCCTATAAACAGCCGCAGATGCGCAAGCTGTTCGATGCCTTTTACCGGATGCTGGCCCATGCCGCACGTGTCGAATCATCGTGAAATTTTCAGGGGTTAACGCGTATCAATTCCCGATGACGGAGCAGTTGCTGGTTTCCGGCGGCGATGCGCGTATCGCGCTCGATGCGCATAGCGGTCTGAACAAGTACGGTTGCCGGCCTTACCCTGATGCGCAGATGCTGGCATTGGGTTCTTCCACCGCATCGGTTATTTCTGCGGCGAGTTTTGCTGCGGCGAACCAGTTGCGTGATCGGCTGCTGCATGAACTGGGCGCTGAATCTTTTGAAGCACTTTATGCGCGCGAGATGCAGCGTATCAGGATGGCCTTGCTGTGCGACCTGACGGATATGGATATCGAGCTGGTGTTTGCCACCTCGGGCACGGATGCGCATTTTGTTGCCGCCCGGCATGTTGCGAATGCAAGCGGCACGCCGCTCAGGGTGGTGATGGTCGAAGAGACTGAAACGGGTAGTGGTGTGGCGGAGGCCCTGGGGGGGCAGGATTTCAAGGCAAATACACGCGCAGGGTCCAGTCGGAATGGTGATCGTTTTGATGCGATTGAAGTGCTGTCCGTGCCGCTGCGGGCGGCAGATGGCATGACGCGCCCGGCGGAGCATATCGATGCTGATGTGGCTGCGTTGGTCAACGAGGCTGTTGCACATGGTGTGCGAGTATTGCTGGTGATGGTGGATCAGTCCAAAACGGGATTGATCGCACCCAGTCCGGCTTGTGTTGCCGAATTGCATTATCGGCATTCGGAATGCCTGGATATTCTGGTGGATGCCTGTCAATTCCGTATTGCGCCACTGACCCTGCGCGCCTATTTGCAACAGGGTTTCATGGTCGCGCTGACCGGATCAAAATTTTTCACCGGCCCGTCGTTTTCGGGTGCCTTGCTTTTTCCGGCAAGTATGGGGCAACGACTGAAAATACCGACGGGTGATGATATTGGCACGGCAAATTTTGGTTTATTGCTGCGCTGGGAGGCTGCGTTGATCGAATTGCGCCGGTTTCGTGCGGTGCCCGAAGCTGTCGTTGTCCGTATCATGCGCGCCTTTGAACAGGCTGTGCAGCAGCGTCTGATCGATGATCCGCGTTTCGAACCGCTGGAGGTTCCGTTGCTGAAGCGTCAGCCATTGTTAATGCAGCAGAGCTGGGACCATATCCAGAGCATCTTTCCTTTTTTGCTGTATCGCCCTGAAACTGCTGCCGGGCGTATTCCGCTCAATCGTGACGAAACGCTGCAAATTTATCGTCAGTTACCGGAATATGTGGAGGGTGCTGCAGGTCTGCGTTGCCAGCTTGGACAACCGGTTGCATGCGGTACGCGCGAGGGCAGTCCGGTGAGTGCATTGCGTTTGTGTATCAGTGCGCGGCTGATTGCTGATGCCAGCGAGCAAAAAGGCATGGATGGGGTCATTGCCGAGGCTTTGGCTGCGCTGGACAAAACTGCATGGTTGATTGACCGGCTCAACGACTAGCCAATGAGGGTAGTGATCAGGGGGTGATCTGAACCACGCCGTCTGCCACGGCAATGCCGCTGATCACGCGGCCTGTGGTGGTGCGTATCTGCACGGTTTCTCCTTCGCTGGCATTATTCAGCGCTACGCCCGCGCTGCTGATGCTGAAACCACTAGCTTGCACAGAGAGTCGCACAGACTGGCCCTGTTTGATGCTGTATGGCGCGCGCAGCATATCTTCACGCAGTATGGAACCTGAAGCAATGCTGTAGCGCAACACTTTGCCTGTCACCTGGCGGCTATCGGCTATCCCACCTGCTTGTGTGGTTTCTGTGGTGAGTCTTGCTATGTCCTGTTCACGCACGACTTGCCCCGCCGTCAGCGGGTGTGCGCTGATCAGCAGTTCGCGGGTGATCCTGATTTGAACCGGGATGAACAGGCTCCAGCCATTCGCTTCCATGCAGCGTACGCCGATGGAAACGCGCCCTATCAACTTGCTGCCGGCCGGCAGGAAAGCTTCAACCCGGCTGCATGCGCGTAAGGCAATGCGGCTATCAATTTCATCCACCTGATAGGCAACCTTGCCGGGAAGATCGGCGGTTTGTTGTTTTACGAAGTTGTCTACCGTCTTTCTCAGCAAGGCGTGATCCTGCTGCGCAACGGCGCCGGCACAGTACAGAAATAGACAGACTATCAACAGGAAGTTTTTCATGGGCATCATTGTGCGTGTCGCGGGCAATTAAGGGAAGGGTTGAATAGCCCGGAATTGAGGGGGAAAGTCATCGTTAATCGGCAGATAGGAATTTTCAGCGCGACGTAGTATTGCTATCAAGCACGTTACAGTCAGTGAACAGGAGGGCGTTATGATCAACAAATTGGATGAGTCGTTGCGTTTTCAACAAACCGCATTGAGTCTGCGTGGCGCGCGTCAGGAGCTGTTGGCTTCCAATATTGCCAATGCCGATACCCCTAACTACAAGGCGCGTGATATTGATTTTGCCAGTGCCTTGCAAAATGCCGTCGCCGGGTCGGCTGCAAAACTGCCGGTTGCGCAGAGTTCAAACAGGCATCTGGAGGGTAATGCCAGCGGTTCGGTGATGGGGGCGCCCGTGCTGTATCGCAGACCGGTGCAGCCAAGTGCGGACGGCAATACCGTTGACATGGATGTGGAGCGCGCGCAGTTTGCCGACAATGCCTTGCGCTACGAGGCAAACGTGCAGTTTGTCAGCGCCAAGCTGAAGGGCATGTTGACGGCGATACAAGGCTAAATGTAAAGGAGGGTGAGCAATGTCTCTGTTTAATATTTTTAATGTATCCGGTTCGGGAATGGCGGCACAGTCGCAGCGGCTGAATGCGGTGGCCAGCAATCTTGCCAATGCGGACAGCACCACCAGTGCAGACGGACAGCCCTATCGCGCCAAGCAGGTTATTTTTTCTGCCACCCCCATGGGCGGAGCGCAAGGCGTGAAGGTCGTGGCTGTGGCTGAAGATAATTCGCCCGGCAAAATGATTTACGACCCCAAGCATCCGATGGCCGACGAGAAAGGCTATGTGGAGATGCCCAATGTGAACGTAGTGGACGAGATGGTAAACATGATTTCCGCTTCGCGTGCCTACCAGAATAACGTGGATGTGTTGAATACATCGAAAACCTTGTTGTTAAAGACGCTGGCCATCGGGCAATAAGGAAGCGGAAAAACTACTCTTGGACTAACTACTGACGGGAAAAGCAATCATGATTAATGCCACAACGGACACCAGTAACTTGTTTGCACCTGCAAAGGCGAGTACGACTGCAGCAAAGACCGTCAATGAACAGGATCGCTTCATGACCTTGCTGGTTGCGCAGATGAAAAATCAGGATCCGCTCAATCCTATGGATAACGCGCAGATGACATCGCAACTGGCACAAATCAGTACGGTGAGCGGCATTGATAAATTAAACACCACCTTGCAGGCATTGAGCGACAGTATGGCGCCGAATCAGACGCTGCAGGCTGCCAGCATGATAGGGCACGGGGTGATGGTGTCGGGCAATGGTGTTGATCTGGCCAATGGTCAGGCTCTTGGTGGTTTTGAATTGACACAGCCGGTGGATGGCGCATCCGTATCGATATTCAACGAAGCGGGTGAGCTGCTACGCAGTATCGATATAGGTCCGCAGGCGGCGGGTCTGGGTAAGTGGCAATGGGATGGCAAGGATGGTGCGGGTACAGTCATGCCGGATGGTCGCTATACCTTTGAGGTCAATGCGGCTCAGGGCGGGGCGAGTGTGGCGGCAGCCGGCTTGCAGTTTGGCGTGGTGAATAGCGTGACTCAAAGCGCGCAGGGTGTAACTTTGGATGTCGGGCGGTCGGCTGGTGTGGCGCTTTCGCAGGTTAAACAAATTCTTTAAGGAGTAAGTCATGGGCTTTCAAGTAGGTTTAAGCGGTTTGAATGCGTCATCCAAACATCTGGATACCATAGGCAATAACGTAGCGAATTCCAGCACCGTGGGTTTCAAACAATCACAGGCACAATTCGCCGATTTATTTTCAGCTTCCCTGAATGGTTCTGCGGCTGCGCAAGTTGGCGCCGGAACTAAAATTGCCGGCATCGCGCAGCAGTTTACCCAGGGGAATATTACCAATACCAACAATCCCCTGGATACGGCTATCAGCGGTCAGGGCTTCTTTCGCATGATAGACGCGGACGGTGCCGTTTTATATAGTCGCAACGGCCAGTTTCAGATGGATAAGAATGGCTTTCTGGTCAATAACCAGGGGCACAAAGTGTCCGGTTATCTGCCGGATATCAATGGCGTGATCATCGCTGCCCAGCCTTTGCCGCTGCAAGTCAGTTCGGCGGACTTGAAGCCGAATGCGACCACCACGGCGGTGATGGGTGCGAATCTGGATTCGCGCGCCACCGTGCCCTTTACCGCCGTTTTTGATGCTGCCGATCCGACTTCGTACAACAGCTCGACTTCCCTCTCGGTTTACGACAGCCTGGGCGCCAGTCATGTGGGCACCATGTATTTTCAGCGCCAGCCGATTGCGCCTACTACAGCAGGCATTATTGCGGCTGCAGCGACTACGGCGACCGTTGCCTCCAGCGCGGGTATGGCGGTGGGCACGACCATTACCATTCCGGGTGCCGGTCCGGCAGGTACCCCGACTACCGATACGCTGGGTACGGCAATCGGTGCAACCACGGTGACGCTGGCTTCAGTGGTGGGCTTGTCTGCGGGCGCTAATCTTACGATCGCCGGTAATCCGGGCGTGCTCACAATTGCCAGTATTACAGGCAATGTCGTGACCTTCGCGCCGGCCACAACCGCTGTTACGGCTGCGGGTGCGGCCGTTACTTCTGCTTTGCCGCTGACCGCGACCATAACGGGGATTGCCGGCAATGTGCTGACTTTTACGCCGGTCACGACTACGGCCACAGTGGCGGGCGCAGCGATAACTTCTGATGCGCCGTCGGTAAACTGGAAAACTTTCCTGACCCTGGACGGGGTGAATGTGGCGGGCGTGGCTACACCTGAGCTGGCAACACTGTCATTTGATGCCTTGGGAAAACTGGTTTCGACCACGCCCGCTTCCGTGCCGCTCGGAACGGTGTCGTCTGCGGCATTGTTTCCGTTGTCCGCCACGGTGTCGACGACCCAGGCGCTTACCTTTGATTTTGGTTCACCAACGGCCGGAACGACGCAATACGGCGGCACTTTCGGAGTCAATACCCTGACGCAGAATGGCTACACTTCGGGGCGTCTGAACTCGACCAACACCAGCCCGGACGGCACAATTTTGGGGCTTTATTCCAACGGTCAATCGCGTCCGCTGGGGCAGATATTGCTGGCCAATTTTACCAGCCCACAAGGTTTGCAGCCGGTAGGGAATAATGAATGGGTGGAAACTTCCGCTTCCGGCGGGCCGCTGGCGGGTGTGCCGGGATCGAGCAGTCTGGGCTTGTTGCAGTCCTCAGCGACCGAAGACTCCAACGTGGATTTGACTGCCGAGCTGGTGAATATGATTACCGCGCAGCGTGTTTATCAGGCCAATTCACAGACCATCAAGACGCAGGATCAGTTGCTGCAAACCATTGTAAGTCTGAGATAGTAGAGCTGGTGAGTGGTAAGTGGTAAGTGGTAAGTGGTAAGTGGTAAGTGGTAAGTGGTAAGTAGGTTTTTCCACTTACTACTGAGGCACGAAGTGCCGATCTACTCACCACTTACTAAATAAGGAGTATGTAATGGACAAGTTGATTTATACCGCGATGACCGGTGCTTCTCACGTGCTGCAGCAGCAGGCGGCCGTGTCGGAGAATCTGGCCAATACCAACACGCCGGGATTTCGTGCGACGCTGAATACCTTTCGTGCCGTGCCGCTGGTTGGCGAGGGCTTGCCTACCCGTACTTTCGTGGTGGATTCAACTTCAGGATCGGATTTTACGCCGGCTGCTTTTCAGCCTACCGGACGCGAACTGGATGTGGCGGTAAACGGGGCCGGCTGGATCGTGGTGCAGGATGCGGACGGCAAGGAGGCATACACCCGTAACGGCAGTCTGCAAATCAGCTCGAATGGTGTGTTGCAGACACGCACCGGGCTGAATGTGCTGGGTGACTCGGGCCCGATTACCATTCCGCAGGGTGTGCAGGTCACGTTTGCCAAGGACGGTACGATTTCGGCTGTGCCTGAAGGGCCGCAGGCCGCCTCTGTGTCAGCCGTGGGGCGCCTGAAACTGGTTAACCCGCCCGCAGAGCAACTGGACAGGGGAGGGGATGGCCTGTTTCGATTGAGGGATGGTTCCGTAGCCGCAGCGGACGCGAAAACAGAAGTTGTCCCCGGCACTCTGGAAGGCAGTAACGTGAGTACGGTGGAGATGCTGGTGAACATGATTTCGCTGGCGCGGAAATTCGATATGCAGATGAAAATGCTGCAAAGTGCAGACAACAACGCCAAGCAGGCCAGCTCGATAATGAGTATAGCGGGCTAATTGAGACGCTGTGACATGTGAAGGTGAATCAGTGAAATGTGAAGATGAATCAGTGAAATGTGAAACAAATCATCACCTTTCACCTTTCACTTAATTTAAGGGGTAAAACATGATACGTTCTCTATGGATTTCCAAAACAGGTCTGGATGCGCAGCAAACCCAGATGGATGTGGTGACCAATAATCTGGCCAACGTCAGTACCAATGGTTTCAAGCGTTCACGTGCGGTATTCGAGGATTTGCTGTATCAGACGATACGCCAGCCCGGTGCGCAGTCTTCTCAACAGACTCAGATTCCGTCAGGTTTGCAGATTGGTACCGGAGTACGTCCGGTGGCCGCCGAACGGATACATACTCAGGGTAATTTGCAACAAACCGGCAACCAGCTGGATGTGGCGATACAGGGGAGCGGATTCTTTCAGGTGTTGATGCCGGATGGCTCGACCGGATACACGCGCGATGGTTCGTTTCAGCGCGATAGCCAGGGACAGATGGTGACGGCGAGCGGTTTTCCCGTTCAGCCTGCCATTACCTTGCCGGCCAATGCCATTTCGGTGACTATCGCACGGGATGGGGTGGTTTCGGTGACTCAGCCGGGTGTGGTCGCTCCCGTTCAGGTCGGCAGTATGCAGGTGGCGAGTTTCATCAATCCGTCCGGCTTGCAAAGCATGGGCGAGAACCTTTATCAGGAAACCGCTTCATCGGGTACGCCCAGTACCAGCGTGCCGGGAACCAACGGCAGTGGTTTGTTGAATCAGAATTATGTGGAAACCTCCAATGTGAACGTGGTCGAGGAGATGGTGAACATGATACAGACGCAACGCGCCTATGAGATCAATTCCAAGGCGATCACGACCTCGGATCAGATGTTGCAAAAATTGTCGCAGATGTAATGTTCAACGTAAGGGGTAAAAAGTGAAGAGTGCGGGAAAATCGGCAATAAGCCGGTGCTATTGGCTTGCGGTCTTGTTGGTGACAGGCTGCACCAGCGTGCCGCCGACCAGCATACATCAGCCGATGACGGCGAAACCCGTGCCCCGTGCAGTGGTCGTACCGGCGGACGGAGCTATTTACCATGCGGGAATCAACGAGCGTCCCTTGTTTGAAGACCGGCGTGCGCGCAACGTGGGCGATATTCTGACCATCAATATCGTGGAAAAAACTACCGGCAATCGCAAGAGCAGCAGCGGTTCCACCAGCGCAAACAGCATAGCGGCGACCACGCCGAATGTGACCGTCGGGCCGCTGTCCAAGTTGCTGCTGAAAGCGTTTTCCATGGACAGCAGCAGCAGCAATAAGGCATCGAACACCGGAGCGGGAGCGGCGAGCGAGGATATGACCGGCACGATAGCGGTGACCGTGATCGAAGTGCTGGATAACGGTAATTTGCTGGTGAGCGGTGAAAAACAGGTGGCTTTGAATCAGAGCGATGAATTCATACGCTTTTCCGGTGTGGTCAATCCCATCAACATATCGAATCTGAATACCGTGCAGTCCCCTCAGGTGGCTGACGCGCATATCGAATACAAAAATGCCGGTGCGATGAATGAGATCATCAACGATGCGCAGTCGCTGGGATTCCTGGGCAGGTTCTTCCTGTCGGTGTTACCGTTTTAGGAAGCAGGACTGATGCCGCAGGGGCATTGATGAAACAACTAAACATTATCTAAGCACGATAATACATGTGCCAAGATTCTGTTTATCCCACGAAACAACGGAGCTGAAGCTCCTGTTTCTGAGTGAAGGGTTAAGAGATGAAACAATTTTTTTCGGTGTTATTGCTGGTGCTGTTACCGTTTTCGGCCTTTGCCGATCGCATCAAGGACATGGCGAGCATACAGGGTGTGCGCAATAACCAATTGCTGGGTTACGGCCTGGTGGTCGGGCTGGACGGCAGCGGTGATCAGACTACGCAGACCCCGTTTACCGTGCAGAGCATTATCAGCATGTTGTCGCAAATGGGTGTCAATCTGCCGCAAGGCACCAGTCTGCAGCTCAAGAATGTTGCGGCAGTGATGGTGACGGCCACGTTGCCGCCTTTTTCCAAACCCGGTCAGACGATAGATGTCACAGCTTCATCGATAGGCAATGCCAAGAGTTTGCGCGGTGGAACCTTGCTGATGACGCCGTTGAAGGGTGCGGATGGCAAGGTGTATGCGATGGCACAGGGTAATGTGCTGGTCGGTGGTGTGGGTGCGGCTTCCGGTGGCGCTTCGGTGCAGGTCAATCATTTGAGCGTCGGGCGTGTGCCGGCAGGCGCCACCGTGGAGCGTGCCGTGCCAACGGTGCTGGGACAGGGAGAATATATCCATCTTGAACTGAACAGCAATGATTTCACCACGGCTACCCGCGTGGTCGATGCGATCAACGGACAAATTCTTCCTGATATTGCCGTGGCACTGGATGGACGTGCAATACAGGTTCGCGTGCCGCAGGGGAGCGGGCTGGTTGCCTTCATTTCCAGGGTCGAGAATCTGGAGATCAATCAGGCGCAAGGAGTCGCTAAAGTCATTATCAATGCACGTACCGGCTCTATCGTGATGAATCAGGCGGTTACGCTGGATGCGTGCGCGGTGGCGCACGGCAATCTGACCGTAGTTATCAACACCGATAGCATAGTGAGTCAGCCCAATGCGCGTTCCGCAGGGCAGACTGCGGTAACCGACAAGACCTCGATAGATATTCAAAGCGACAAGGGCGGCCTGGTGCAATTGCCAAAAGGCGTGTCTTTGAGTGAGGTGGTCAAGGCATTGAATGCGATAGGTGCGACGCCGCAGGATTTGCTGGCGATCCTGCAGGCGATGAAGTCATCCGGGGCGCTGCATGCGGAATTGGAGATCATCTAAATGACAAACTCGCTGAATACGACAGCCAATCTGGCCATCGATACCCAGTCGCTCGGACAACTGCGTGCGCAAGCAAAACAATCGCCCGATCAGGCGCTCAAGGCCGCAGCGCAGCAATTCGAGGCCGTGTTCATGAACATGATGCTGAAAAGCATGCGTGAAGCCTCACCGCAAGATAGTCCGTTCGATAATGAGCAAAGCCGTACATTCACTGCTATGCTTGATCAGCAGCTGAGTA
>JAUSLX010000007.1 GCA_030645775.1 Gallionella sp.
GTATGGATGTGATCGAAAATCATCCGGGTATTGAAGCGTTCGGCGTGCTGCTGAAAACGTGCCATCAATTCCGGCCCCTGCACGCCGGATACGTCGGCAGGCCAGTTATCCACTTCAGTGGTGGTCATCAATTGCCCACCCTGCGCGAGACCGGTTATCAGTACCGGATTAAGGTTGGCACGCGCCGCGTAAACGGCAGCGGTATATCCGGCCGGGCCTGATCCCAGAATAATGAGGCTGTGATGTTGAGTCGTTGTGGTCATGATGATGCCTTTAGCGGTTATAGCCAGATGATCTGGCGGATGATCAAACAAGCGCGAATTTACCAGTAATGGCAGCAACTTGTCGAGCGTAGGTTAAAATAGGCTTATGAATAATTTATTGCGCTGTCTTTTTCTATTTGCCGCCAGTTTGGCTGCGATGCCGGTTTTTTCGGTAACCTTGCCCGGTTTGCCTGATTTTATTGATGAAATGGTGCTCAAGCATGATTTCAAGCAGGATGAATTGACAGGCTTATTTGCGCAAGTCGAACACAAGCCGGAAATTATCGACGCCATTTCTCGTCCGTCTACCCGCAAGCCGTGGCCGGAATATCGCGCGGCCTTTGTCAATGCCTATCGAATCAAACACGGTTTGGCATTCTGGAAAGCGCACAGGCTGGATTTAATCCGCGCCGAGAAAAAATATGGCGTTCCGCAGGCCATCATCGTCGCCTTGATCGGTGTGGAAACCCTGTACGGAAAACAGACCGGGAGTTTCCGCACCATAAATGCATTGACTACGCTGGCGTTCGATTACCCGCGCCGTGCGGTTTTTTTCCGTGATGAACTGGAAAATTATTTGTTGCTGGCACGTGAGCAGCAATTCGACTTGCTGGAAGTGCGCAGCTCTTACGCCGGTGCGATGGGCATACCGCAATTCATGCCCAGCAGCTATCGTAACTATGCGGTCGATTTCAACGGCAACCACAAGATCGACCTGCTGAACGAAACCTCAGACGCGATAGGCAGCGTGGGGAACTACCTGCAAGGTTATGGCTGGATCAGAGGCGGGCGGGTGAGCGTGCGCGCACACGTCAGCGGAGAAAGCGACAGGGGCGCGATTGATGCGCCGCGCAGTCTGGAGGAATGGGCAACAGTCGGCGTGATGCCTGGTGTGAAAATCAGGTCGAACGCGCAAGCCCGTCTGCTGGATTATACGGTGGCAGAGGGGCGCGAATTCTGGCTGGGATTCAATAATTTCGAGGTCATCACGCGTTATAACAACAGCGATTATTACGCGATGTCGGTATTCCAGCTGGCTGAAGCCCTGAGAGTCGCTCGCAAGGGTAGGGCGCGGGGGTGATTACTGGCTGGTCGTGATGCGCCGTGCGCCGTTGTAACGTTTGCTCCAGTACTTTTCATCCAGCTTGGTTATCATGATGGCTTTGCCTTTTTTGGGCGAATGTACGAAACGATTTTCGCCGATGAATATGCCGACATGCGAATTTGGACTGTTGGTGGTGTTGAAAAACACCAGATCGCCGGGTTTCAACTGACCGGCATTCAGCGGGATACCCGTGCGGCCCATTTCAGCGCTGGTGCGCGGCAGTTGCAAACCCAGCGAATTCTGGAAGACATGTTGGACGAAACCGCTGCAGTCAAAACCGTTGACACGCGATTTCCCGCCATACTGGTAAGGGGTGTCGTACAGGCTCAGCGCGTAAATCGCCAGGTTGTTCATTTGCGCATCGTCGTGGCGGACGGCAACCGGCGCGACTGTTTCATGGCGTGTCGTGCCGCAGGCGCTCAGCAGTAGCAGTAGGGAGAGTGTGAGGATCAGTTTCATGGTCATAAATTTACGGTAAAGTGACAGGGCTTGTAAAGGGAAAATTGTGAAAACAGGTTTGATTTCATTGATGATAGCGCTGTCGTTTGTGACGGGAAGCTATGGAAATGAGCTGGAAATCATCGAGCTTAAGCATCGCCGTGCGGAAGAACTCCTGCCTGTTATCCAGCCTTTGCTGGATAAGGACGAAATGGTCAGCGGCATGAATTATCAGCTCATCCTGCGCGCGTCTTCGCGCAACACCGAACAAATCAGGCGCTTGCTGGAAAGGATAGATAGCCTGCCGCGCCAGCTGAAAATTACTGTGATGCAGAATGTGGACAGCGTAACGGTCGCGCGTTTGACTGAAATTTCCGGCAGT
>JAUSLX010000008.1 GCA_030645775.1 Gallionella sp.
AACTCAAGCACCAGGGCACGATGAAACAGGTCGCGGCGAAACAACTTTGACTTTACACGGGAAGTTTGCGGATAATCAGGCATCGGAACGTAAAATTGAATGAGGAGCAACGCGTGGAATTTAGCATAAAACAAAGCAGTCCGGAAAAACAGCGCAGTGCCTGCATCGTTCTGGGCGTTTTTGAGGGCGGACAACTGTCTCATGCCGCACAAATTCTCGATCAGGCAGCCGGGCATCCGTTAAGCAAGCTGGTCACACGCGGCGATGTGACGGGTAAAACGGGAAACACCGTGTTGCTTCATACCCTGTCGGGCGTGAGCGCCGAACGCGTGTTGCTGATAGGTCTGGGCAAAGCCGAAGAATTTAACGCCAAACAATTTCTCGACGCACTGCGCACCGCCTTTGCGGCACTGCAAAAAACCATCTGCAAAGACGCAGCACTTTATTTCACCGACCTTGCCGTCGGGCAGCGCGATGAGGCCTGGAAAATAAACCAGATCGTATTGCTCGCTGCCGAATCCGCGTATCGTTGCGACCAACTCAAGAGTAAACCGGCCGACAAGCCGAGCTTGCGCAAAATCCTGCTGGCTTGTGCAAAAAAACCGGGGAATGCCGCTCAAACGGCACTGCATCAAGCCGGCGCAATTGCCCGCGGCATGAAATTAACCAAGGATTTGGGTAATTTGCCCGGCAATATCTGCACCCCGACTTATCTGGCAGAGCAGGCCGGCAAGCTGGCCGAGACATACAAGCTCAAGGCGACCGTCCTGGAAGAGAAGGATATGGAAAAATTGGGCATGCACTCACTGCTGTCCGTCACGCGTGGCAGCCGTCAACCCGCCAAACTAATTACGCTGGAATATCGCGGGGGTGACAAAAAGCAAAAACCCGTGGTACTGGTTGGCAAGGGTCTCACTTTTGATTCCGGCGGCATTTCGCTCAAACCGGGTGCGACGATGGACGAGATGAAGTATGACATGTGCGGCGCGGCCAGTGTGCTGGGCACCATGCAGGCGATTGCCGAGATGGGTCTGAAACTCAACGTTGTTGCCGTCATTCCAAGCAGCGAAAATATGCCGGATGGCGCGGCCAGCAAGCCCGGCGACATTGTGAAAAGCATGGCCGGACTGACCATCGAAATCCTCAATACCGATGCCGAAGGCCGTTTAATACTGTGCGATGCGCTGACTTATGCCGCGCGCTTTGAACCGGATACCGTGGTGGACATCGCCACCCTCACCGGCGCCTGCGTGATCGCGCTGGGCGGTGTCGCCAGCGGCCTGTTCAGCAACCAGGACGCGTTAGCCCGCGAATTGGCGGAAGCAGGCGAATATTCAAATGACAAAGCATGGCACATGCCGCTATGGGACGATTACCAGCAACAGCTGGACAGCAATTTCGCCGACCTGCAGAACATCGGCGGCCGCGAGGCGGGCAGCATTACCGCCGCATGCTTTTTGTCACGCTTTACCAAAAATTACCGCTGGGCGCATCTGGATATCGCGGGCACGGCCTGGAAATCCGGCAAGGATAAGGGTTCGACCGGACGTCCGGTACCGCTGCTCACACGGTATTTGATCCAGCGAGCGCAAGCCGCAAAATAATGACCAGGATAGACTTTTATACAGGCTCAACTGACAAGCTGCGCACCGCTTGTCAGTTGAGCCATAAAGCCATGCAAAACGGTCTGCACACTATCATCAGCCTGCCCGATGCCGCCAGCTGCGATACGCTGGATCGGTTGTTGTGGCATTACCCTGACATCGCCTTCATCCCGCATTGCCGCAGCGACGCGGAACAGGCGGCACAGACACCGGTTGTGCTGAGCCACGACAACGACAAATTCCCACACCACGACCTGTTGATCAGCCTGCATGACGAATGCATGTCCTTTTTCAGCCGCTTTGATCGTGTCATCGAGATCGTCGGAATGAGTGCGGAAGAAAGCCGCCTGGGGCGTGAGCGCTACACGTTTTACCGTGATCGCGGATACGAATTGCGCCATTTCGACCTGAACAAGGTAAAAGAGCCATGACGCCGCAAAATATTTATTCTACGGATGAATTACCTTTGCTGACCGAAGTGGTCGACCAGCAAGACTTTAACGACTTGCCGATACTCACCGAAGTCGCCGCCGAAGAAACACAGGCCGGCGAGTCTCATCCCATAGCCGATCAGCAAACTGCCAGCGCACCCGTGCTGCCACGTTCATTAAGCACGGAAGAGATGCAGCGCCTGTTGCAGCAACTTGAAATCCACCTGGAAACCGTATTCACCGGCAAACTAAACCAGCAAATCGAGCAACTGCAAAAACTGGCTGTTGACCTGGCGATCAGCGAACTCAAGGCCGAACTGCCCCAGTTACTGCGCAATGCACTAATCCAAAAGTAGGGTGGGCAATATGCCCACGCATTCAGCCCGCGTGCTCCGGTGGGCAATATGCCCACCCTACCGTATAATCGCCCCCTTCATAAAAGCTGCAACCCAGCTGTTCGCCACAAGGTATTGCCATGGAACTCACCAAAAGTTTTGAACCCAAAGAAATCGAATCGCGCTGGTATCCCAAATGGGAGCAATCCGGCTACTTTGAGGCAGGCCTTGATCCGGCTAAAACCGCATCCTTTTGCATCCAGTTGCCGCCGCCGAATGTTACCGGCACGCTGCACATGGGTCATGGCTTCAACCAGACCCTGATGGACACGCTAACCCGCTATCACCGGATGCGCGGCGACAACACCCTGTGGCAACCGGGCACGGATCACGCAGGCATTGCCACGCAAATCGTGGTCGAGCGCCAGCTTGATGCTCAGGGAATTTCGCGCCATGACCTGGGTCGCAAGGCATTTATCGAAAAAGTCTGGGAGTGGAAGAAAATCTCCGGTGACACCATCACCCGCCAGATGCGTCGCCTGGGCACCTCGCCTGACTGGTCACGCGAACGCTTTACCATGGATGAAGGCCTGTCGCAGTCGGTCACGGATTCTTTCGTGCGCCTGTTCAACGAAGGACTGATCTATCGTGGCAAGCGGCTGGTGAACTGGGATCCCAAGTTGCACACGGCCGTGTCCGATCTGGAAGTTGTGCAGGAAGAAGAAGACGGCTTCATGTATCACATCCGCTATCCGCTGGCCGAAATAGATAGCTTACAAGGTCTGACGCATCTGACCGTCGCCACCACCCGCCCCGAAACGCTGCTGGGCGACGTCGCGGTAATGGTGCATCCTGAAGACCCGCGCTACGCTCATCTGATCGGCAAAAGCGTCAGGCTCCCTTTGTGCGACCGTGACATCCCCATCATCGCCGACGACTATGTGGACCAGGCATTCGGCACCGGCGTGGTAAAGGTCACGCCCGCGCATGACTTCAACGACTATGCAGTCGGACAACGCCACAAATTGCCGATGATTTGCATCCTGACGCTGGATGCCAAAATCAACGATCAGGCACCCGAGCAATATCGCGGTCTCGACCGCTTCGATGCGCGCAAAGTCATCGTCGCCGATCTGGAAGCGGCAGGCGTGTTCGACAAGGCAGAGAAACACAAACTGAAAGTGCCGCGCGGCGACCGCACCGGCGTGGTGATCGAACCCATGCTCACCGACCAGTGGTTTGTCGCGATGAGCAAAGCAGGCCCCGAAGGTAAAAGCATCACCGAGCAGGCTTTGGCATGCGTGTCCAGCGGCGAAATCAAGTTCCATCCCGAAAACTGGGTCAACACTTACAACCAGTGGCTGAACAACATCCAGGACTGGTGCATCTCGCGCCAGCTGTGGTGGGGTCATCAGATACCGGCCTGGTATGGCGTGAACGGCGAAGTATTTGTCGCCCACGATGAAACCGAGGCGCGCCGTCTGGCCGACAAAGCCGGTTACGCCGGACAGCTCGACCGCGACAACGACGTGCTGGACACCTGGTTTTCCTCCGCGCTGTGGCCGTTTTCCACGCTGGACTGGCAGGAGGGCAAGACCTTTGAAGAGCAGAATGCCTTCGTTCAGCAATACCTGCCCTCCACGGTGCTGGTCACCGGCTTCGACATCATCTTCTTCTGGGTGGCGCGCATGGTGATGATGACCAAACACATCACCGGTCGAATTCCGTTTAAAGATGTGTACGTACACGGACTGATCCGCGATTCGGAAGGACAGAAAATGTCCAAATCCAAGGGCAACGTGCTCGACCCCATCGATCTGATTGACGGGATCGCTCTCGACGAACTGGTGAAGAAGCGCACCACCGGCCTGATGAATCCGAAACAGGCTGCACAAATCGAGAAAAACACTCGCAAGGAGTTCCCCGAGGGTATCCCCGCCTTTGGCACTGATGCACTGCGTTTCACGTTTGCATCCTTAGCCTCACCGGGGCGTGACATCAAATTCGACATGCAGCGTTGTGAAGGCTATCGCAATTTCTGCAACAAGCTATGGAATGCCACGCGCTTCGTGCTGATGAATTGTGAAGGCCACGACGTCGGGCTTGAACTCCCCTCGCCCGCAAGCGGGAGAGGGAACGGGGGTGAGGGGCTGGAATACTCCGCCGCCGACCGCTGGATGATCAGTCTGCTGCAACAGGCGGAACTGGAAATGGCGCAGCATTTTGCCGATTATCGTTTCGATATGGCCGCGCGCACGGTGTACGAACTGGTGTGGAATACCTATTGTGACTGGTACGTGGAACTGGCCAAGGTTCAACTTCAGGATTCAGGATGCGGGACTCAGGATTCAGCGGCACGCCAGCGCGCCACGCGTCGCACACTGGTGCGCGTGCTGGAAACCATGCTGCGCATGGCGCACCCGATTATTCCGTTCATCACCGAAGAATTGTGGCAATCGGTCGCCCCGCTGGCAGGAAAATCCCCCCCCAGCCCCCCTTTGTCAAAGGGGGGAGTTGAAGTTGCAGCACCGCTCAGTTCGGAGGAGTTTTCGTCGTTACCCCACTTTGAAAAAGGGGGGCAAGGGGGGATTTCCATCATGCTGCAAGCCTACCCGAAGGCCGACAGCAGCAAGGTGGATGAAGCCGCCATCGCCCAGATCACGCTATTGCAGGAAATGATCAACGCCTGCCGTCGTTTGCGCAGCGAAATGAATCTGTCTCCCGCACAACGGGTGCCGCTGATTGCTGCAGGCGATGCCGCGACACTCAACGCACTCGCACCTTACATCAGCAGCATGGGCAAGCTCAGCGAAGTGCAGGTTGTCGCCGAATTGCCGGAAGGCGAGGCGGCCGTTGCCATCGTCGGCGCATTCAAGCTGATGCTCAAAGTCGAGATCGATGTCGTCGCCGAACGCGAAAGACTGGACAAGGAAATCGCACGTTTAACCAATGAGGTCGCCAAGACCGAAGCCAAGCTGGGCAACGAAAGCTTCGTGGCACGAGCGCCTGCTGCGGTAGTGGAACAGGAGAAGAAACGCATGACCGACTTCGGCGCCACGCTGATTCAGTTACAGGCACAACGCGTCAAATTGGGATAACACAATTTGGAGTGCGGTGGCACGAAGAACTTTTGTTCCGGCACCGGCATGACACCGCGCAACCGAGGTTGCGCACTCCAAATCCAAGCGTAGATTGGGTTAGCGACGGCGAATCAGGAAACAGTATTCGCCGTTTTTTTCTTCAGATGAGAGCAACTCGTTGCCGGTCTGGCGGCAAAACATCTCAAAATCCTTGATGGATCCCGGGTCGGTGGCGATGATATGCAACACGGCTGCGCTATTCATTTGCGACAACGATTTTTTGGTGCGCAATATAGGCAGCGGGCACGCCAGTTGGCGCACGTCCAGCTCAACATCAAACGCGGGCCCGGACCGGAGTTCTTTGTCCGCACTCATGCGAGAGGCAAACCTGCATCTGCCCAGGCGGCAATCCCGCCTTGCAGGTTGTACACATCAGCATAACCATTCGCCGCAGCAAACGCGGCAGCCTGCCCCGAACGTCCACCCATCTGACAATAAAAAATAATCGTCGCAGTCTTCTCAAGTTCAGTCAGGCGCAACGGCAATAAATGCAGCGGCAGGGAATCACCCCGCGGGATTTTCCCGCGCAGCACTTCTGCATCCGTGCGCACATCAATCAGCTTTAAATCATCCTGCTGCAATCTCATCGCCAATTCATCGACTGTTATATTCCTGAAACCTGTCACGTCTTCTTCCTTTGCGTTCAATTTACCGGGGGCGAATTCTGCGCACTTTTCCGGGCAAAGTCCAGTTCCCCCTTCCCCCTTCCCCCCTCAATCCTCGTTCCTGATAATATATCGCCCATGAGAAAACTGACCCTGGTATCACTGCTAAGCTTTTCGTCCTTCGCATGCGGCGACGGTTTGCCTGACCTGGGGGATGTGTCGCAAACCGTGATCACTCCGATACAGGAACGCCAGATCGGGCAGCAGAGCATGCTGGAGATTCGTTATACCCGCCAACTGCTAGATGATGCAGAAATCAGCGATTACCTTAATCAACTGGGCTACAAGCTGGTCGGATACAGTAGCGAACCCTCGCTCGAATTTGAATTTTTTGCACTGAATGATTTCGGCGTCAACGCTTTTGCCTTGCCGGGTGGCTTTATCGGCGTCAATGCAGGCCTGTTACTCACTACGCAAAGCGAATCCGAACTGGCCTCCGTGTTGAGTCATGAAATTGCCCACGTTACCCAGCACCACTTGGCACGCATGGTTGCCTCGCAGAAAGGCGACACCCTGGCTTCCATGGCTGCCATTGCCGTTGCGATACTCGCCGCGCGCAGCAATGCGCAGGCCTCTCAGGCTGCCCTCGCCAGCGTACAAGCGCGCGCCGTGCAAAAGCAGCTTGATTTCACCCGCATCCATGAGCAGGAAGCAGACCGTATCGGCCTGGACATTTTACAAAAGGCTGATTTCAACGTCCACGCCATGCCGGAATTCCTGGAACGCTTACAACGCGCGACCCGCTTGCTCGAAGGCAATGCACCCAACTATTTGCGCACCCACCCGATCACCAGCGACCGTATCGCGGACATTGAGAACCGGGTCAACAAGCAGCCTTACCGCCTGCTGCCTGACAGCCTGGACTTCCAGTTGGTGCGCAGTAAACTCATCGGCGCACAAAAAACGACGGTTGATGCCATCAGCTACTTCAACGACGCGCTGACGACACACAAACATGGCAATCCGATTGCCCAGCGCTATGGCTTGGTGAACGCGCTGCTGCGCAACAACGAAGTCGAACGTGCCTCTCAGGAACTGGAGATACTGCGCACGCAGGCGCAGGCCAGCTCGCAGTCACAACACAACGCCATGCTGACAACGCTCACGGGACAAGTGAAACGTGCCGCGAAGGCGACCGATACGCTGGATTATTATCGTACGGCTGTGCAGAATTTCCCCCGCCATCGCGCCCTGATATACGATTATGTCGACCTGCTGCTGCAAAGCAAACAGGCGGAAATCGCCGTCAAACTGCTCGCTGAACAAATCATCCGCCACCCTGCGGACACCACGCTCTACAACCTGCAAGCCCGCAGCTATAACCAGCTGAATAAACCGTTCGAGCAGCATCAGGCACAAGCTTACAGCTACGCCTGGCAGGGCAATCTGTTTGCCGCCATCGAACAACTCGAACTGGCAAAACAGGCTGGCGGGAGTTTCTACCAGCTCTCCACGGTTGAGTCCGACCTGCGTGAATTGCACGAAATGCTCGGTGCACGGGTTAAAAAATAACGGCTTATGGAGTGCGCAGACTCGTCTGCGCCAGGGCAGCGACGCGTCGCTGCACTCCATGCCATTTCGCGCGGGAATTGCAATGCCTGTCTCGCCAACCAGGAAAGTATTTGTCCAATACTCTTGCGCTGCGCCTTGGCCAGCCCCCTGATTGCGGCAGAGCAAAAAATAAATCCTGCTCAGTGCTGTAAGGGCAGACTGGTTTTATCGCAGCCCTGCTTTGCCAGCAGGCAGGTGACCCTATAGTCGGTCGCCGCTTCGCGCCATTTCCCGTCGGCTTCATAAGCCCTTGCACGTCCCAGATAATGTTTGAAATTCGGCTGGACTTTCTGTTCCTGACCCAGCACGATCGCCCGACTGAAAGCCCGTGCTGCCTGTTCATGCTGATTCAGTTTCAGATAGCCGGCGCCGAGATTACCGTAGGCTTCCGAAAAGCTGGGGCTCAAGCGGGTTGCCGTTTGCAGATCGCTGATGGCGCTGTCGTATTTGTCCACTTTTAACCATTCCGTTCCCCGGTTGTAATAAATCCGCGCCACACCGGGGAGCGTTGGCCTGTCCTTGACCAGTTTTTCTGCATCATCCCACAGCAGAATCGGGTGTGAAAACGTAGACAGCCGCTCCATGGAAATCATGAATAAGGTGGCTGCGAACAACACTGAAATGCCGACCATCAGCCTTGCGTTCAGCTGCATCAGCAACAGCGGCAAGACGATCACGCCACCCAACGCCCATATATAACTGCGGTACAACACGAAAATCTCCTGAATGCGCACCGAGGAAAACTCGGTCATGAACATCAGCCATGGCAACAACATCGCAAAGCCGATCAACCCTGCGCGGCCTCGTTTCAGAAGTAGCCGCAACGCGGCAAACCCGTACAGCAGATAGGCCAGCAGCGCCGCCCCGTAAACCGACAGGAATCCCTGTGCGTAGGGTTCGCGCATATCTACCGACATCCAGCCGGGATTAGGCAGCAACCACAAGATGCCATATTTAAAAAACAACCAGGATTGGGTCAACACGCTGTATCCGTAAGCATTCTCAGGCGCAACGCCCGCCAGCATTTCGCCCGCGTTCAGTTCGTAGGAATGCCCGATAACCCCCCTGATCTGCGCGATAGTCAGCAGCGCTACCAGTGCATATCCCAGAAAGACGGGCCAGTTTTCCCGCAAGTAGCGTCGCCAATTTTCATGCAACAACACCGTCAGCGCCACGACTACGGCGGGCAACATGATGACATGCTCCTTGCTGTGGGTTGCCATAAAGTACAGCAACACACTGACCCATAGCCAGACCTTGCCGTGTCCATTACCCGCGTGCAAATACGCCCACAAGGCCAGCACGCTGAACAGCGTCGCCATCACCAGGGTACGTTGCACCAGATAACCCGTCGCATACACGGCAAGCGGATGCAAGGCAAACAAGGTTACCGAAATCAGAATAGCCGCCACCAGACCCGTGCGTTCGCCCTCTGGCTCAACTGAGGGCAACACCCTGCGATACAAACGAATCACGAAAAGCGCCAATACAACCACCACCAGCCAGTGCAACAGCATGTTTTCTATTCTGAACGGCAGCAGCCCAAAGCCGAACCACTGCGCAGTCCAGGCCAGGGTGGCATAGGGCAGCGCACGCAGATCGCCCATAGCCGGAGAAGCAAAAGCCTCAATCGCCGAACGCCCCTCGCTGTCCAGCATGAAAAAATACAAATCATCGAATACGATCGGGTTATGCCAGAATTGTCCATACAACGCAGCAATCAGGCCACCCACCAGCACCGTCCATAGTGCTATTTGTTTAGAAGCGTTCATACAGACCTTCCCTTAAATTGGCGCAGCCTGTCAGCATCACAAAAAAAGCCCCTCAACGAGGGGCTTTTTAGGCTAACGGTTAAACTGTTATTCCTTACACAGGTTTGCAGCAACGCAAGTTCCGGTAGTCGCCCAGCTAATACCCGTCGTGGCGCTGTAGGTTGGAGTCAGGACATATGTCTTCGAATCAACAACCGCAGTACCTGTTGCAGTGATAACACCGTCAGCCGTAGTCACGCTGGTAACCTTGCCAAATGCACCCAGATTAGCTGGAATACCATTACTGCCGGCTGTACAACCTGTTACCGTGCTCAGATCAGCCGCGCAAATCTCGACGGCAGCCTTGAGCGCCTGAGTCGCCTGAATTACTTCAGTGAACTTGGCTTTTTTGGTGTAGTTGCTGTAAGCCGGGATAGCGACCGCAGCCAGAATACCGATAATCGCCACAACAATCATCAGTTCGATCAGAGTAAAGCCTTTTTGTACATTTTTCATTTGAAACTCCTCTTTAAGTTGGATTCATTATTCGGCTAAACCGGCTTGATTTCCGTTTCGCCTTGCTTATATGTCAGCAATAGCCGTGCCATAAATGCAACACGTTGATTATAAAGTGGCAATTAATTATCACTCGATATACGCCGAATAAACATTAACAATTTACGTCAGTCATGTGACGAATTTCGTCAGTCCTGCATGGTCACCGCTAAACCTCCAGGTTCACGCCCGGAATCTTGCTTAGATCGACCTCATCTATTTGCTCCGGGGCGAGAAATTTCCAGGCATAGTCGAGATAGACTTTTTCACGAATAAACACATCGAACAAGTCGGGGTCTATATGCCCGCCCAACTTGAATTTGCCGAGTATGGTCAACGACTCGGTGAGTGTCTTGCCGGCCTTGTAAGGCCTGTCCTTGGCAGTGAGCGCTTCGAAGATGTCGGCAATACCCATGACTCTGGCCTGAAGCGACATCTGGCTGCGCGTCAGACCACGAGGATAGCCACGGCCATCCATGCGTTCGTGATGTCCCGCAGCATATTCAGGCACATTTTTCAGGTGCTTGGGCCAGGGCAACGACTCCAGCATCCTGATGGTGACCTCAATATGGCGATTGATGATTTCACGCTCTGCGCCGGTCAACGTTCCTGAACGTATGCTCAGGTTCTCGACTTCGTCATCGCTGAGAAAGCCGACCGTTTTTCCGTCGTTATCACGCCACCGATAATGTGCAATCGTCTGCACTCGATCAACATCAGATTGCGGCATGGCCTCGCGCCCGACATTGCAATACCGCAGGAATTCGCGGTCATCATTTAGTTGCCGGATACGCGCCTGATACTCGGCACGAATGGCAGCCTCGTCAACGCCCCTCTCCCCCAACCCCTCTCCCGCCTGCGGGCGAGGGGAGCTTGCCAAGGCGCGCAGCATCGTGATTTCAGCATCGCGCTTGAGCACTTCGAAACGGGTATCCAGCAACTGAATGCGATCAAACAGTGTATGCAGTTTTGTCGGCTTGTCCACCACATGCACCGGGGTGGTGATTTTTCCGCAATCATGCAGCAGCCCGGCAATTTTCAATTCGCGTCTGTCCTCTTCGGTCATCACGAAATTCTTGAGCGGCCCCTGCCGGGTACGAGTGACCGCATCAGCCAGCATCATGGTCAGCACGGGTACGCGGGAACAATGCCCGCCGGTATAGGGGGATTTGTCATCTATCGCGTTATTGATCAGCTGAATGAAGGACTCAAACAACCCTTCCAGCTGTTGAATGAGACGACGATTGGTCAGTGCAATAGCCGCCTGCGAGGCGAGTGACTCGACCAACTGCTGATCATCGTGAGAAAACGGCACAATCTGACCGCTGACACGGTCTAGTGCATTGATCAACTGCAAAACACCGATGACTTCACCCTCGTGATCGCACATCGGCACGTTCAAAAAAGACTGCGAATGATAGCCGGTCTTGGCATCGAAATTTCGGGTACCGGTGAAATCATAGTCTTGCGCCTTATAGGCATCAGGAATATTCACCGTTTCACGGCTCAGCACCGCATGGCACACCACCATCGCATGATTCGGCTTGCCCGACAGATCATACAGCTGCACGGGATAATAGCTGATCGGCTCACCACTGACGCCACCCATGGAAATATTCAGCGAATCGGTGCGCACGATCTCAAAGCGCAACACACGGCGTTCGGGATCGTGCAGATAAAGCGTACCGGCATCGGCGCGCGTAATGCGCCTGGCGGCTTCGAGTATCAGTTCAAGCAAGCTATTGATATCGCGCTGCTGCGACAGCGCAATACCGATCTCGTTGAGTTCTTTCAGGCGATAAATTAGCTTGTTGGTGGCGGGCATGATGAATAGTCAGCGTGTAGGGTGGGCAGGCTTCATCTGCCCACGCGTTATATTATGCTTATCGGTGCAAGATCAGCGTGGGCACAAAACCTGCCCACCCTACCTTATTTGATGCAGACAGCGCGTATCTGGTGCATATCGGTAATGCCCTGCAACACCTTCTCCATGCCATCCTGTTTCAGGGTATGCATACCTTCGTCCAGTGCGATGGCTAGCAATTCAGCGACGCGTGCGTGCTCCTGTATGGCTTTTTTCACCGGGTCGCTGCCGATCAGCAATTCATGCAAGCCCACCCGTCCGCGATAGCCGGTACCGGCACATTTCTCGCAACCCGCCGGGCTGTAGAGTGTAAATTGCTTTTTATCATTGGCGAACAGTTTGACCCATTCCTCATACAACGCCTTTCTGGCAGCAGCGGCATCTTTCTTCCAGACTGCGGTATGCTTCAGTTCTTCACTGTACTCGACCAGGAAATCATTCATTTCATCCTCGCTCGCAATATGCGGCTTCTTGCAATCGCCACACAAACGCTTGGCCAGGCGCTGCGCCAGGATACCCAGCAGCGCGTCCGCAAAATTGAACGGGTCCATACCCATATCCAGCAGGCGCAGTATGGATTCCGGCGCGCTATTGGTGTG
>JAUSLX010000087.1 GCA_030645775.1 Gallionella sp.
GCTGATTCGTTTCCTGAGTGCCGCAGTCGGCGGCAAGCTGGCTGCGGATGGCGTAGTGGCACTACTCGGTTTCAGTGCGTTGAATTATCTGCCGGTGCTGCTTTCGATCAGTCTGTTCATTTCCATTTTGTTGACTTTGTCGCGCTGTTATCGCGATAGTGAAATGGTGGTGTGGTTCTGTGCCGGTATCGGTCTGACGCGCTGGATACGGCCGGTATTATGGTATGCCACCCCCGTGGTGCTGTTGATTGCGCTGCTTAGTCTGGTGTTGTCACCGTGGGCTTTGCAAAAGGCGGAGATATATAAAAACAAACTGGAAAGCCGTGATGAAGTTGCCATGGTGAAGCCCGGCGTGTTTCGCGAGTCCAATCAGGCGGACAGAGTGTATTTTGTCGAGGATGTCGATGTGACCAGTAACCACGTCGGCAATATTTTCGTGCGTTCTGTGCAAAATAACCAACTGGGCACGATGGTGGCGCGTCAGGGCTTTCAGGAAACGTTGCCGAACGGTGATCGTTTTCTGGTGCTGTTGAACGGTACGCGTTATGAGGGTACCCCGGGTCAACGCGATTATCGCATCGTGGAGTTTGAACGATATGCGATGCGCATCGACAGCGTAGCGACCAAGCAGGCGCAGCCGAATGCACGCACGATGCCTACCCCGGAATTGTGGCGTAATCCCACTACCTGGAATCTGTCAGAACTGGAATGGCGTTTAGGTTTGCCGATAAGCGCAGCCGTGCTTTCATTGCTGGCCATCGCCTTGAGTTATGTCAATCCCCGTGCCGGACGCTCACTGAATCTGATCATGGCCATTGTGTTGTACATGCTGTACAGCAACATGATCAGCGTGACCAACGCCTGGGTAGGGCAGGGTAAGCTGTCACCCAGTCTCGGGCTGTGGGGCATACATGTGTTGATGTTGCTGATCACCGCGTTGTTATTTTATTGGCGCATGTCGCTATTCTCGCTGCACCGGGTGTTCAGGAAATGAATTTATTGACTCGCTATTTGGCCAAGGAAATATACGCCAGTGTCGCGCTGGTGTTTGCCGCGCTCATCATGTTGTTTGCCTTTCTTGATTTTATTCATGAGCTGAGTGTGATGGGTTATGGTCAATACAGCCTGGGCTACGTGTTGTTGTTCGTTGTGCTGACGATGCCCGGGCATATTTACGAGTTATTTCCGGTAGCGGTGCTGGTGGGCACCATCGTTGCGCTGGTGCAAATGGCAGCACGCTCGGAAGTGACGATCTATCGAGCTTCAGGAGCCTCGACGGTACAGATGCTGGTCGCGCTGTGCAAAATCGCGTTGCCTATGGTCATGCTCAGTTTTATCTGCGGTGAATTGCTGGCCCCGCCTAGCGAGCGCATGGCGCAGAAATTGCGACTTGAAGCGATGCATTCACAGGTTTCCCTGCAGGCGTTCCGCTCCGGCGTATGGGTCAAGGATGATCGCAGCTTCGTCAATGTCAGAAGTGTGATGCCTGACACCAGTTTGTCAGACATCACCATTTACCGTTTCGATGAGGCTTTTCATTTGCAGACCATCATTAGCGCCAAACAGGCAAGCTATGTCAAGCCGGGGAACTGGCTGCTGGCAGGGGTGCTGGAGACGCGTTTTGAAAAGCGCGGTGTAACGACCAGTGAGGTGCAAAGTCAGCAATGGCAATCTGCATTGACGCCGGGAATATTGAGCGTGATGCTGGTGGTGCCCGAACAAATGTCTGCCGTCGATTTATATAAATACGCCGCTCATCTGAAAGAAAATAAACAACAGAGTGCGCGTTATGAAATCGCAATGTGGAACAAGCTGGTTTACCCGTTTGCCTTGCTGGTGATGATGGTGCTGGCATTGCCGTTCGCGTCTTATCAGCGGCGCAAGGGGGGTATCAGTGTGATGATATTCATGGGCATCGTGTTGGGGCTGGTGTTTCACTTTGCCGGTCGTTTGTTCGCCAGTCTGGGGGCGCTCAATGGCTGGCAACCCGTGCTCAGTGCCACGGCAATGACAGGCCTGTTTTTGTTGCTGGGCGGTGTGATGTTGTGGTGGATAGAACGGCGTTAGAGCAGTTTTAAGTATTCCAGAACCTTCCTGATAATCCTTGTAAATAAACGCATAAGCCGATTTTCATTGCTAGGGTTAGCTCCAGCACAAAATCAATGTCGAAAAAAACACGATATTGGCGGCACTGCGAAACATGGGGTACACCTCCGCCCAGATGACCGCGCACGGCTTCCGGCACATGGCCTGCACGTTATAAACGAGCAAGGCTTTAATGCGGATGCAATAGAGCGGCAACTGGCGCACAAGGCCAGCGGGGCGCGCGCCATCTACAACGCGGCGGAATATTGACCTGAGCGGCGGCGCATGATGCAGCACTGGGCGGACTATCAGGGCGGGCGGGCGGCGGGTGCGGAAGTGATAGCACTTCGGGCTTAATTGCCGCCGTATCTCTGACTTTATTTGACTTGCACCCAAAATGGGTGCGTGATACATTTCATCCATGCGAATACTTGCCTTATCCACTCTACGCGACTTTTGGGAGACGCACCCGCAAGCCAAAACGCCATTAAGCAACTGGTATACGGAGGCAAACGGTGCGGACTGGAGTACGCCGGAAGCAATCAAAGCGGCGCATCGTAACGCCAGTTTTCTGGCAGATAACCGAGTGGTGTTCAATATCAAGGGCAACGATTACCGATTGATCGTGAAGGTGCATTACAACCGAAACATGATGTTCGTGCGCTTCGTCGGAACACATAAGCAATATGACGCGATAGACGCGGAAAGGATTTAGATCATGGAACTCAAACCGATTAAAACAGAGGTGGAATATCGTGCGGCACTGGCTGAAATTGAGCGGCTGTTTGATGTTCCCGAAGGTACGGCGGAAGCGGACAAGCTGGAGGTGCTGGTCTTGCTGGTGGAAAACTACGAGGCCACGCATTACCCAATGCCAACCCCTGAACCGATAGATTTTCTGCTGTACATCATGGAAAGCAGGGGGCTGACGCGTAAAGATCTTGAACCGTATATTGGCAGTCGTGGGCGTGTGGCAGAGGTGCTGAACCGTGCGCGTCCCTTATCCCTTGCTATGATCCGGCTGTTATCTGACGGCCTGAAAATCCCCGCCGCTCTGTTGATCCAGACCTACGAACTGCGCAAGGCAGCGTAACCGAGTTTGCCGCACCTCGACATAAAGCACTTGATTGTCGTTCGTTGGCTAGAAACTACCGCTTGTCTGAATTCAGAGTTGCCGGGATTCGTGGAAAGACTTGGAGTAGCTTAACACCCACCCGCTGATAGGTTATTGGTTGCCAACTATTCCGGCTTGTAACTTTTGCTGAATTTTGCGCGTGCCAAAAAACCGTAAATGGGGAAAAGCCTTTTACCTTGGTGAGGGGGCAGCTGAAAAGCCCCTGGCGGCTAACAATTGTTGGTATTTATGTTGGTATATCTGAAATCGCAAAAGCCGCAATCAAGCAAATATGCGGCATGTGGCTTGTTTTGGCATGGTGGATAGAGCGGCGTTGATCGCGTTGTTGAAGGCGTGCGACAGCTTATTTTGTTTTCTGGTCTTGAGTGATCATCTGTTTGACTTGTTCACGTTTTTCTTCCGGCACCTTGCTAAAGGCGCGATATTTGTCGCGTGCCGCCTGGCGTTGTTCCGGGGTGAGTTTGGCCCATGTCGCAAGCCGGCTCAGGAAACGCTGTTTTTCATCCAGGTTAAGACCGGGATAATGATGAGCGATATCCCGAAAGTTTTGCTGCTGCGCTTCGGATAAGCTGTTCCATTGCGACTGCACCGGCGCAAGTGCTGCCTGCTCGGAAGAGGTGAGTTTATGCCAGGGTTCCGGTGAGGCAGCGGCCAACGAGACGTTGAGTGAACAACAGAATACAAACGCGGCGATGAGTATTTTCATGTGCTTAGTGATCTATGAACACTTCCAGAGGCAGATCGTCGGTCAGGATGGCGATATCCAGGTGGCTCCCCTGATGTTCTTGCGTGTATTGACAATAGCTGGTCACGCTGACGATGATCGCCGCGAGCAGCATGGCTGTCGCTAGCCATTGGTGGGTGGAATGCGGCATAAGCGCGTGGGCGCGGTGACCTATCGCGCTCAGCGACAGGACGTGCTCGCGTAGACCTTGCTTTTGCAGCGCGACAGCGCGAGCCTGGCGCAGTGAAGAGACGATACGGTCATCAAGTTGCTCGCTGCTTTGCGTGAGCAACTCAGCGATGCGCGTGTGATTCAGGTCTGGCTCATATTGCTTCATGGTAATTCAACTCCTTTGGCTTTGAGCGTCGCGGCCAGAGCGTGATTCGCTCTCGAACAGTGGGTTTTAACGCTACCCTCGGTACAACCCATCGCCTTGGCTGTTTCGGCTGTATCCAGTCCTTCCCAGTAACGCAGCAGAAAGGCTTCGCGTTGACGCAAGGGGAGGCTGCTTAAGGCTTGTTCGATCGAGGCCAGAATTTGCTTTTGTTGCATAGCCGCATCAGGAGTTGCAGGAGTGCTTTGATTGTTGTCATCCTCAAGCACATCCAACGGGTCGAATTCCTCCTCCTCGTGCTTGGGCTGAAAGGCGGAGAACAGCGAAATCCAGTTCGTGCGCACCTTTTGGCGGCGGTAATGGTCACGAATAGTGTTCTGCAGAATACGATGGAACAACAAAGGCAATTCCTCGGCAGGCTTGTCACCATACTTTTCCGCCAATTTGATCATTGCGTCCTGGACGATATCCAGTGCGGTATGACTATCGTGCACTGCAAAGGCGGCATGCTTGTAGGCGCGGCGTTCGATGCGGCTCAGAAAATCGCTTAATTCAGCTTGGGTTGCCAGTTTTTACTCCTTGCAATGAGCGCGAATGGTAACAAATTACGGTGTTTTTAGCCAGAAATTATGCGGGTATATGACGCAAGTAGTTGACCAAAATGCCGCTTCCCTTTATCTTACGCAGTTCTTTTAAGTTTAATCATAGGGTGTGTGTCATGGAGATGACCGGTGCGGAAATAACCATCCGTTGTTTACAAGAAGAGGGCGTTGAATATTTATTCGGCTACCCGGGTGGGGCGGTATTGCACATTTATGATGCATTGTTCCAGCAGGACAAGGTCAAGCATATTCTGGTGCGCCATGAACAGGCAGCCGTGCATGCGGCTGATGGATATGCGCGATCCTCTGATAAGGTGGGCGTTGCGCTGGTTACGTCCGGCCCTGGCTTGACCAATGCCGTGACCGGGATTGCAACCGCCTATCTGGATTCGATACCGATGGTGGTGATCAGCGGCCAGGTGCCCACGTTTGCGATCGGTGAAGATGCGTTTCAGGAGGTGGATGCGGTTGGTATCACGCGTCCGTGCGTGAAGCACAACTTCCTGGTAAAGGATGTGAAAGATATCGCCTCGACCATCAAAAAGGCTTTTTACCTGGCCAAGTCAGGGCGTCCCGGCCCGGTTCTGGTGGATATACCGAAAGACGTCTCCGCTCATAGAACCCAGTTTGTTTACCCCGCCAGCGTCAATATTCGCTCCTATCATCCGCAAGGCAAGGGTGATAGTGCGCAGATCAGACATGCCGCACAGATGTTGCTGGAGGCCAAACGGCCGATGATCTATGCGGGTGGCGGTGTGGTGCTGTCCGATTCGTCTGCACAGTTGACTGATCTGGTTCGTTTGCTGGGTTTTCCCTGTACCAATACCCTGATGGGTCTGGGTGGTTTTCCTGCCAATGACAAGCAGTTCGTCGGCATGCTGGGCATGCACGGCACCTATGAAGCCAATATGGCGATGCAGCATTGCGATGTGCTGGTGGCCATCGGCGCGCGTTTTGATGATCGTGTGATCGGCAACGTCGAGCATTTTGCTCAGGTGTCGCGCAAAAT
>JAUSLX010000027.1 GCA_030645775.1 Gallionella sp.
TCCCAGAACACGTAGAACAGGATGGAATCGAGCGCGCCGAACACGCCGTTAATCATGCCTGACATCAGCAAAAATGCAGCCATGTACTGCGATACGCGCTTCTCGATCACACGCCAGCCCGCCAGCACCACAATCACGGTAAAGAAGCTGTTCAGCAGGATGAACAACATCGAAATACCGTCCACACCCAGGTAGTAGTTGATATTGAAGCGGGTAATCCAGCCATGATGCTCGACGAACTGCATGCTGCTGGTCGTGGTATCAAAACCGATATACAGCGGCAGTGTCACCAGGAAACCCAGCACACTCCCCACCAGAGCCAGAAGACGGGCCAAGGGCGCATTCTTGTCATCGCCAGTGGCCAGAACCAGAATACCGAAAATAATCGGCAACCAGATCGTAATGCTAATAACAGGTAATCCAAAAATCATGCTGTGTTTCCTTCGCTTTAATATCCTGTGAACCCGATTCCGCAGGTCAGGATTCATCCTGACTGGTCGGGTTAAAACCCGACCTACAATTTATCGTAGCTTATACAAACCAGTTTCGTATCGTTAACAAGATGAACACGCCCACTATCATGGTAAATGCGTAATGATAGATATAACCCGTCTGGAATTTTCGCACCACGCCGGATAATTTGCCCACCATGCCGGCCGTACCATTGACCATCAAACCATCGATCAGGAATTTGTCTGCAAACTTCGACAGGAAGCTGCTCAGACCGCGCGCACCCCCTGCAAAGAACCAGTCGTTAAAACGATCGAAGTAATACTTGTTGTCCAGCAAGGTGTACAGCCACTGGAAGCGCTTTTGTATCGCGGCAGGAATATCAGGGCGCTTGAGATAGAAAAACGCCGAGCAGGCTACACCGGCAATCGCCAGCCACAGCGGCAGACTGGATAGCGAATGCAATACCATGGCAAACGGGCCATGAAATTCTTCACGCAATTCGCGCATCGCCGCATGATGCTCCGCGATGTAGATGGACTCCTTGAAATAGTCACCGAACAGCATAGGCTCGATAGCGACATAACCGATCATGGCCGACGGAATGGCCAGCAACACCAGGGGCAACCACACCACCCAGGGGGTTTCATGAGGCTTCTGGCCGGGAGCCAGACCGTGATGATGGTCATGGTCGTGAGCATGATGATGCGCTTTGCCAAAGCGTTCCTTGCCGTGGAATACCAGGAAATACAGGCGGAAGGAATAGAACGCGGTGACAAATACCCCCGCCACCACTGCAAAATAGGCGAAACCGGAGCCGGACAGGTGCGACAGGCTGACCGCTTCGATGATGCTGTCCTTGGAATAGAAACCTGAGAAGAACGGTGTGCCGATCAGCGCCAGCGTACCGATCAAAAAGGTAATCCAGGTGATCGGCATGTACTTGC
>JAUSLX010000040.1 GCA_030645775.1 Gallionella sp.
ACTGCCAGCGGCAAGACCCATGTCGCAGTGGAACTGGCGCAGCATCTGCCGGTGGAACTGATCAGCGTGGATTCCGCGCTGGTGTTTCGCGACATGAATATCGGCACGGCCAAACCGGATACCGAAACGCAGACTGCCGCACCGCATCATTTGATCGACATCATAGCCCCGACCGAAGCGTATTCTGCCGCCGCATTCCGCCGCGATGCCCTCGCGCTGATGGCCGATATCACCGCACGCGGCAAGATTCCGCTGCTGGTCGGTGGCACGATGTTGTATTTCAAGGCATTGCGTGAAGGCTTGAGTCAATTGCCGGTAGCAGACCCCGTCATTCGCGCCGAGCTGGATGCCGTCATTGCCGAACATGGCATCGCCTGTCTGCACCGGCAGTTGGCCCTCGTTGATGCAGAGACCGCCGCGCGCCTCTCCCCCAATGATACCCAGCGCATCCAGCGTGCGATGGAAATCTATCGCCTCACCGGAAAAGCGATGTCCGAACTTTTCAGGGAGCAAACCGAAAATACGGCATTACCTTATCAAATCAAATCCATCGCCCTGATTCCTTCTGATCGCAGTGTGCTGCACCGGCGCATCGAGACGCGCTTCAAACAGATGCTGGAGCAGGGACTCATTGAGGAATTGCGCGATTTGCGTAAAAACTACGCGCTGCACCCCGATCTGCCTGCAATGCGCTGCGTCGGGTATCGGCAGGCGTGGCAGTATATGGAAGGCGAAATCACAGCGGCGCAGTTTCTGGAGACTGGCATCATCGCCACCCGCCAGCTCGCCAAACGGCAACTGACCTGGCTGCGCTCCATGCCGGAAAATATCGAAATTGACTGTCTGTCGGACAATCTGACCCGGCAAGTCCGCGACGCACTGCACCTGTAGCAAACTCTTTCTTCGGGCGTAAAAAAGCCCGCATTTCGACGGGCTTTTCTTTCGACTAAAAAGCCCGCTGATAGCGGGCTTTTGGTGTTTGGCGTCCCCAACGAGATTCGAACTCGTGTTACCGCCGTGAAAGGGCGATGTCCTAGGCCTCTAGACGATAGGGACGTTGATGATGCTTACTAATTTTCTCTTTTGGTGGAGATAAGCAGGATCGAACTGCTGACCTCTTGCATGCCATGCAAGCGCTCTCCCAGCTGAGCTATACCCCCTTACCTCGAAAGAGCGCGCATTATATTGAGGCGACCCCGGCTTGTAAAGCGACAATTCAAAAAAATCACAAATATTTCTCTATGCGGGCCAAAACGGTCGCGCGCGTGAACAAAGCCAGCACTGCATCGACCGAGGGCGTGTGCGTCTGGCCTACCAGCATCACGCGCAAGGGCATCGCCAGTTTCGGCATTTTCAGATTATGCGTGGCCAGCAATTCCTTGATCAGCGCAGCCAGCGCAGGCGCCTCCCAGGCGACATCGGCGAAACGCGCCGCAAGTTCGCGCAACGCAGGCAACACCTCCGGCACCAGATGCTCATCCAGCAATTCCTGCGCCGGATGAATTTCTGTGTAAAACACTTCGGCTTCATCCGCCAGTTCGACCAGCGTAGCGACACGCCCCTTGTACAAGGCGATCACCGCTTCCAACAGCGGCGTGTCACCCACCAAAACACCGCGCGCCAGCAGGTGTCCGCCCACCAGCTCCGCCAGCCGCGCGTTGTCCGCCAGCTTGATGTAATGCTGATTCAGCCAGCGCAATTTGTCCGGGTCGAACTGCGCCGCCGATTTGCTGATGTGATCAAGGCCGAACCATGCGACGAACTGCTCAACCGAAAACACTTCGTCATCGCCATGCGACCAGCCCAGACGCGACAGGTAATTGATCAGCGCCTCGGGCAAAAAACCATCCTCGGCGTATTGCATCACGCTTACCGCGCCATGTCGTTTGGACAGCCGCTCACCGTCGCTGCCCAGGATCATCGGTACATGGGCATATTGCGGGATGGTGGCTCCCAAGGCTTTGAGAATATTGATCTGGCGCGGGGTATTGTTGACATGATCGTCACCGCGTATCACCTGCGTGATACCCATATCCAGATCGTCCACCACCACGCAGAAATTATAGGTCGGCGTGCCGTCCGGGCGCGCGATGATCAGATCGTCCAGCTCGCTGTTCTCGAAGACGATACGCCCCTTGACCATATCATCCCAAGCCGCCACACCATACAGGGGATTTTTGAAACGCACTACCGGCACAACGCCCTCGGGCGGCACAGGCAGAACCTTGCCCTGCTCCGGCCGCCAGCGACCGTCATAGCGCGGCTTCTCGCCGCGCGCACGCATCGCCTCGCGCATCGTATCCAACTCCTCCTGCGCGGTATAGCAAAAGTAAGCCGAGCCGTCATCCAGCAACTGCTGTAACACTTGCTTATAGCGATCCATGCGCTGCATCTGATAAAACGGGCCTTCGTCATAATCCAGATTCAGCCAGGACATCCCGTCCAGAATCGCCTGCACCGAGGCCTGCGAGGAGCGTTCCAGATCGGTATCCTCGATGCGCAGTATGAAGGTGCCGCCCAGCTTGCGGGCATAAGCCCACGAGAACAGCGCGGTGCGCGCACCGCCAATATGCAGATAACCGGTAGGGCTGGGGGCAAAGCGAGTGCGTATAGTCATGACTTGAACCGAAAAAGCAAAGGACGGCATTTTACGAGCTTTGCCCGCTGACTGCATATTTAAATTGACTGGCGTCAACGCACTATGCTTAAATTCGCGACTTCAATATGGGCGGTTAGCTCAGTGGTAGAGCACTGCCTTCACACGGCAGGGGTCACTGGTTCGAACCCAGTACCGCCCACCAATAACGTCATCGTGATGCCTCATTCTATCAAACGGCGCGGGCGGGAAATTCCGAAACCTTGTGCGAAATCGACACCCACTTCGCTCAGTTTGCTGACTATTTCATCGTTTTCGACTAGCTCCGCAATGGTTTTGACGCCGATTTTCTTGGCAACCCGGTCTATGGAGACCACTTTGGCAAAATCCACCGGATTACTGAGCATGTCAAGTATCGTGCCGCCATCTATTTTCAGAAACTCCACCTGAAAACCGCGTATCTGGTCAAATGAAACCGCATCCCGGCCAAAACCGCTCAGCGCAACACGACAACCGCATTGCCTGACCCGACGAATAAATTCCGCAACGCGGGGAGCATAGGCCAACAGGTCAGCTTCCGAGACTTCAAAACACAATGTAGAACCGGGTATATTCAGTTCATCCAGTGTATTTTGCAGAAAATCAGGGAACTCCGGATCGCCTATCGTAGCCGATGCCACATTGATGAAATACAGGGAACCCGTGTCACGGTTGAGGTTCTGCGGGTTCGATGCCCATTCCAGAACATGCTGGACTACCCATCGGTCCAGATAGGGCATTAATCCATTTTTTTCGGCCAGCGGAAAAAATGCGCCCGGTGGCATGGTGCTGCCTTCTTCCTCAATCAAGCGAACCAATATTTCATAATGCACAGCCTTACCGGAATTCATGGGCAGCGGGGAAATAAGCTGGCAATACAAGCAAAATTCACCTTGTTGAATGGCCGCAATAAACTGCTTTCCTGCATCCTTGCGTCCGCCTAGCTGTTCGGAAAAAGAATCAAGATACATTTCCTGATCGGCGTAGCCATCCGCACCAGAATCGCCTGCGGACACCGTTGCCGATTTCTCCGTTAATGACAAATCGTCCCGCCGGGTAATATTCTCGGCCAGAAAGTAAAACCCGGTCACCTTGCCAGTCACATCAAATTGCGGGACATGTTTCACCCTGAGCCGATAAACAGCGCCACCGGACATCTCCTGCAAGTGTTCATAATGCACAGCCTGTCCATCCAGCGATTGCCGAACTGCGGTGGCAATCCCCGCATACGCTTTGGTGCCGAATATTTCCCGCATATGCCGTCCATCGATGAACTCGGCCTTCAAGTGCAACCACTCACGAAAAGCACGGTTGTGGTAACGGCAATTCCCCTCTGCATCAAACAGCACGACCATCGTCAACAGCGTTTCGTCGAGCAACTGTAAGCGCGCTTTGGCATCGGCATTCTTGTCATCTGCGCTTTTGCGCAAATTCATCTCAAGCTCAAGTTTTTCTTTAGTTAACGATAATTGGGCAGTACGACGCAGCAATGCCCATTCCGAGCGCGAGGATCGCACCGCTTCAGCAAGCACTGATGCAATGAGAATCCCGGTCAGAAATGCGATCCACTGCAAACTATCCTGGGTAAGGAAAATAGTTGAAACCAGCGCTGCGGCCGTAGCAATAACGGCTGCGGACACAAGGTAAACCCTGACACTGCGAAATATTCCGCCACGCATAGACACTCCCCCGCGCAATTGTATAACTGCCTCAGCCTACTCTGAATCCCGGTAAACGTGCGGTCATTGTAGCAATGGCTGTCCATATTCCCGGTTAATTTTGTCCAAAAAAACTGTGGTGCTAACTCGAGCGTCCCTGAAACCATTTTTAACACTCGCGCCTGCCCGGTCGGAAATAATCGGTATTCTCGTAATAGCGCACGCAATCATTATCCGCCGACCATCCCGGCACGCCCAGCAGTGGCACCGGGGACAGCTCGCGGGTACTGCGACAGTGTTGCGCATCGGCCAGATAGTCTGCCAGCAGCGTATCCAGATGTGCATGTTGCCGAGGCACAGACCAGCTGAAGAAATCCTGCTCTACGGGAAGCAACAAACCCTGTCCCGTCATGCCGATATAAGGTTGCAAGCCCTTCTCGTACAAACCATGACCGAACAGATAAAATCCCATGCTGTTTTTAACCCGCTCGCGCTGCTGCCAGAACAACTCGTGCCATTGAAAACTACGCAGCAAGCCGGCCAGTTCATTATCAGCATAAGCTACGATCACGCCTGATTCATCCAGCAAAGTATTGGTATCGCGCACCGCACCGCGTTCGCTCGAACCCTCGGCCGCAGCGGCACGATTCGTCAACGCATGGTAGTGACGAGTATTGATTGCCGCTTTGGCCTTTGGATACGTCAGCCAGACCAGCGCATTGAGCAGATCGTGCCAGTTATCCCGGCGGGTCTGCACTTCGCCGGTGAGATAGCAACGCGGCTCGTATTGAGCCTCAAACGCCAGCTTTCCCACCCCCTGTGCCACAAAACGCAGTTCACGGCCGGATTGCACGGCGATGTGTTGCGCAGAAAGCAGCGCATTCAGTTCATCGAGCGTGGGGAAATGGTGCGTACTGAGGCGGGCAATAACAGGATGCAGCGGCGCGAACAGCGGTGAATGCAGCAGAAAATCCCGATTCCACTCAATTGACAGATTCATATGCGCACCGCAAGGTTAACGTGAAATTCGCGTAGCGATTCGTTTGCCCTTTCCCTCGCTTGCGTGGGGGAGAGCATAGCGAGGGGGCTCGGGCATGGCGAGTTTCATTATTTAGGGTGGCAACTTGCCATGCCCGTTAAACACTGACCCTGACGGGTAAACCCAGCCTGGCGATGCGCGCGGCGAAAGCCTGCAAGCGATCGGCAGACAAGGCGGAAAGACGCGGCGCTTCGGTCTGTAATGAGGGGCGCGCCAAGCCATAGAGCAACACGCCCTGCAAGGCGTGCCCGTCGCGCAACAATCCGGCTGCAAAATCCAGATAATCATCCTCATCCTGATGCGATGGAGCCTCGCCATCCAGTGCGAACCAGCAGGTTTGCAGCCACGTCGGGCAGGCGTTGATGGCCGCAATCAGGTTATCGCGCACTTTTTCGATACGCATGTGCGTATCGTTGACGCGTAACATGCCCACTTCACTGGCACGATCCAACTTGAACCACACTTCGCCCTGCATCTTTGCCATCTCGCGCAGGCCTAGCTGAACATTGGAACGATACAACAGGCTGCCGTTGGTGATCAGCACGGTTTTTACCGAATCCGCCAGTACCAGTTCATGGCGCACGCGGGCAATCAGTGCGATGACTTCTGCGAATTCAGCCGCACTGGTGGGTTCGCCGTTACCGGACAAGGCAATGTCATTGATGCGCCGCGCGCCTTCCGGAACGCGACTTTGCATGAAATCGCCGTGCAGCAGCTCAATTAAAAATGTGCGCAGCTCGCTTTCAAGTAAAGTCATGTCCACCGGCAGCGCGCTACCGCGCACCAGATCGGGAACCTGGCAATAGATGCAGCGCCAGTTACAGGCATTGTTGGGATTGAGATTGATGCCAACCGAAACGCCGCCGGCGCGACGCGATACGACCGGATAAACGTAGCGCAAAGCCGCACTGTTGCGGTCATGATTGACTACGTTGAGCGTCACCTTCGTCCCGGGCGTAGACGGGTCGCTCAAGACTTGCCGAGCGACAAATAGCTCGCCGGGTCCACCGGCTTGCCGAATCGGCGCACTTCGAAATGTAATTTGACCTGACCGTTTTCGCTGTCTGAGTTGCCCATTTCGGCGATTTTCTGGCCACGCGCAACGCTCTCACCCTCCTTCACCAGCAGCTGATCATTGTGTGCATAAGCGCTGATATACGTCTTATTATGCTTAATAATCAGCAACTTGCCATAGCCACGCAGGCCGCTTCCGCTATACACCACTTTGCCCGGCGCACTGGCAAAGATCGACTGGCCCAACTTGCCGGCAATATCAACGCCCTTGCGATTATCTGCTTCCGAAAAACCGCCCACTACCTTGCCTTGTGTGGGCATGCCCCATTCCAGCGCATCATCACCGCCATCGCTTACCACGCTCTCCGGCTTGGTTTCCGGCCTGGATTCCGGTAAAGGCCTACTCTCGACCTTGGCAATCACCGGCGCGCTGCGTTCGGCACTATCCGGCTGATTCTGTACCGCTTCGGCTTGTGCGACAGCCGCCTCGCTGTAGGCATACTTCACCACCCTGGGCTGTTCTTTCACCAGCGATGCCCCTTTCACCTGCACAGGCCGGCTTTCAGCGACAACTGCCTTGCGGGCAGGCGTGGAGAACAGGTTGATCTGCTGCCCGACTTGAATCAGATTGGGATCCTGTATGCCGTTCATCTCCGCCAGTTCGCGGTAATCCAGGCCATAATTGAATGCGATGCCAAACAGCGTATCGCCTTTTTGCACCACATATACTTTGGGACGACTATCCGATACCGGGAATACTTGGGCGGCATTCTTCCCCGCCGCTGCACTGCGCTCAACAATCGGCGCCCGTTGTCCGCTCGAAGCACAACCAGCCAGGAGGGCTGCGACTACCAGCCATACAAGCGTCCGCTTCATGTCTTTCCCATCAGGAGGGGTACAAATTTTACCGGTTCCAGCCGGGATTCGCGAAAACCCCGCTCATCACGCTCGACCAGATATAACCACTGTTCCAGGCGACCCAAAGGCAGCACCATGCGCCCGCCGATAGCCAGCTGCTCGCGTAACGACGCCGACATCGCAGGGGCCGCCGCCGCCATGATGATGCCATCAAAGGGAGCCGACTCCGGCAAACCCGCACTGCCGTCCGCATACCGAACATTGACGTTGCGAATATTCAGATCGCGCAATTGATTTCTGGCGCGCTCATACAAGGGCTGAATGCGTTCCATGGTATAGACTTCAGGAAACACATGCGCCAGCACTGCCGCCTGATAGCCGCAACCCGTACCAATTTCCAGCACACGCTTCATCGGCCTGCTGCCCGAATCGCGCAACACCTCGATCATGCGCGCCACGATATAAGGCTGGGAAATGGTTTGTTCGTAATTGATAGGCAGCGACACATCATCATACGCGCGACTGGCCAGCGCCTCGTCAACGAACAGATGGCGCGGCACCTCATACATCGCCGCGAGCACGACCTCATCCTTGATACCCTGATCGCGCAAACGCGCAATCATGCGCTGCCGGGTGCGCTGCGAAGTCATGCCGATACCGTTCAGGCGCATATTCATTTTTTCTCCAGCCAGGCATTTACTGCGTCGATCTGAGCGTATTGAGTAAGATCAATTTGCAATGGGGTCAGCGAGGTGCGCTGCTGCTGCAAGGCATTAAAATCAGTGCCCTCGCCCGCATCCTGAGCACGACCCGCCGCCCCGACCCAATAGACTGTTTCGCCATTCGGGCTCAGCGCCTTGATCACCGGCTCAGCCTTGTGCCGCTTGCCGAGGCGCGTGACCTCCATGCCCTGCAATTGCTCATAAGGAACATCCGGCACATTCACATTAAGCAGCCAGGGATGGCTGTGTAACTGACTGGCAAAGCGTTGCACCAGATCACTGGCGACCCTGGCCGCCGTTTCATAATGCCGCAATTCACGGCCCACCAGTGAAATCGCCAGTGCAGGAATGCCCAGCAAAAAACCTTCGGTCGCGGCGGCTACCGTCCCGGAATAGATGGTGTCATCGCCCATATTCGCACCTGCATTGATGCCCGACACCACCATATCAGGCTGGTAATCGAGCATACCGGTCACGGCCAGATGCACGCAGTCGGTCGGCGTGCCGTTGACGTAATAAAAACCATTGGCTGCTTTTCGAAGTTTGAGCGGGCGATCGAGCGTCAGGGAATTGGAAGCACCCGAGCGATCCCGTTCGGGTGCAACCACCACGATATCGGCTATTTTGGCGAGATGTTCGGCCAAACATGCCAGGCCGGGTGCAAAATAACCATCGTCATTACTGATCAGGATACGCATCGGCGGAAAGAGAGAGGGTGTTTATCAGATAAAAATTGATTGGTCAGCGTGAGAGGATTTGAACCTCCGGCCCCTACCACCCCAAGGTAGTGCGCTACCAGGCTGCGCTACACGCTGAAGCCGCGCATTATAACAGAGCAATCCGCAATATGAAGCGTTATTACGCGTCCAGAAGGGCGATGATGTCACGAATTTCGCGTCTCAGCAGGGCAACGTCCAGATTATTCGCTGCACCGCCTGCCTTGTCCGCAACGTTTTCCATTTCTGCCGGATTGTTGACTACACGCGCACCATCGAGGCGGTTACGTGCACCGCTGATGGTGAAACCCTGTTCATACAGCAATTCGCGTATGCGCCGTATCAGCACGACTTCATGATGCTGATAATAGCGCCGGTTACCGCTGCGCTTGACAGGATTGAGTTGGGTAAACTCCTGCTCCCAGTAACGCAACACGTGCGCCTTCACCCCGCACAACTCACTTACTTCACCGATGGTGAAATAGCGTTTGGCGGGGATAGGAGGGAGTTCTGAATTAGGCTTGTGGGGTTCCATGATAGGACTTTTCCACCATGGTTTTCAGCTTTTGACTGGGGTGAAAAGTCACCACACGGCGCGCTGAAATCGGGATTTCCTTGCCTGTCTTGGGATTACGCCCGGGACGTTGTGGTTTGTCACGCAGTTGAAAATTGCCAAAACCAGACAATTTCACGCTTTCACCCTGTTCCAACTGTACTCGAATTTCCTCAAAGAACGCTTCCACCATATCTTTGGCTTCACGCTTATTGAGCCCTACTTTTGAAAATAGTAAATCAGCCAATTCGGCCTTAGTTAATGTTGTTATCACTTTCTCTCCCTTACATACGCAACTGCGCGCCGCACTTGTTCAACACATCCACCAATAGCGCCATACCAGGCTCAATTTCAGCATCAGTGAGTGTTGTTTGAGTATCTTGTAACAACACACGGAATGCAAGGCTTTTTTTACCTTGTTCCATACCGCGACCGCGATATACATCGAACAGCACGACCTCCTGCACGTAGCTTACCGGGGCTTGCAGCATGGCATCCAGCAACGTTTGTGCGCTGACGCATTCATCCACCACCACAGCAAGATCGCGCCGCACCGGCAGGAATTTGGCGATCTCACTCATGCGCGGCACCTTGGCCTGCATTACCGCGTCCGCCTCAATTTCAAACCATACGCAGGCTTGTGCCATGTCGTATTGTTGCTGCCAGTGCGGATGCAATTCACCTATCCAGCCGACTGCGTTATCACCACAGAAAATTTGTGCTGAACGCCCGGGATGCAAGGCAGGATGAGCTGCTGCTACAAAACGCACCGACTGCGGCGCAAACAGGGCTTCTACATCCGCTTTAACATCATAGAAATCGACTGATTTCGCGGTTGCACCCCATTGTTCCGGCAATTGACTACCGCATACCAGCCCGGACAAACGCTGTGTTTGCACGTATTTGTTATCAATTTTTGCAAAGCACGCACCTGCTTCGAACAAACGCACGCGCGCCTGCTTGCGATTCAGATTGAAGCGCAAGGCGCCGACCAGCCCGACCAGCAAGCTGCTGCGCATCACCGCCAGATTACTGGCGATCGGATTCTGCAACGCGACCGGATCAGCGTTACCGCACAATTCGCGCTCGACTTGTTCTTCGACGAAGGCGTAACTGACAATCTCCTGATAGTCGCGCGCGACCAGTATTTGCTGAATACGATTAAGCGGACGCTGCGATTCGCTGTACGGCAGCATGGTCAACGCGGCATGCGGTGCAAGTGCCGGGATGTTGTCATAGCCATACAAACGCGCGACTTCTTCAATCAGGTCTGCTTCGATGGACAGATCGAAGCGAAAGCTCGGCGGTGTCACGCTAAAACTGTCGCCACTCATTGCAAATTCAAATTGCAAACGCGTCAACAGATCGGCGATTTGACCACACTCCAGTGCAACGCCCAGCACGCGCGCCACACGCGAGACACGCAGCGTGATCGCGGCACGCACGGGCATGCAGCCGGCCACCTCGGTAATTTCGCCGACACTACCGCCGCAGATTTCCAGCAACAATTGCGTGACGCGCTCCAGCGCCATGCGGGTCGCCGCAAAATCCACGCCGCGCTCAAAACGGAACGAAGAATCCGTCGCCAGGCCATATCGGCGCGCACGGCCGGCGATCGCATCGGGTTGAAAAAAAGCTGCTTCCAGAAACACATCCTGCGTATTCGTTTCCACGCCACTGCCCTGCCCGCCCATGATACCTGCCAATGCCAGCACCCGCGCCTCGTCGGCAATAACCAGCACCGCTTCATCCAACACGACAGCCTGATCGTTAAGCAACGTCAGCGCCTCATCCTTGTGTGCACGGCGCACCGTGATCCCACCCGACAGCATTGCCGCGTCGAAGGCGTGCATCGGCTGGCCCTGCTCCATCATCACGTAATTGGTGATATCCACCACCGCGTTGATGCATCGCAGGCCGCTGCGCTCCAGACGACGTTGCATCCAGACAGGTGTCGCCGCTGCCGCATTCACGCCTTTAACCAGACGACCGCAATAAAGCGGGCAGGATGTCTGATCTTCAACCGCTACGCTCAACGTATCGGTCAGCGTGACAGCTTGCGCTTCGATCCTTATTGGCTTGAGTTCGCTGCCGGTCAGCGCGGCGACTTCACGCGCGATCCCTTTCATGCCGGAGCAATCGCTGCGATTCGGCGTGAGCTTCAGGGTATACAGCTTGTCGTCCAACTCCAGATAGTCGCGCATGGACTGTCCCACCGGCGCATCGTCTGGCAATAGCCACAAGCCATCGCTCTCGGTCGCCAGTCCCAGTTCGACCGCCGAACACAGCATGCCAAACGATGCGATGCCGCGTACCTTGGCCTGCTTGATCCTGAAGTCACCCGGCAATACCGCCCCGATGCGCGCACAGGGCACACGCACGCCGACTGCCACATTAGCCGCACCGCACACGATGGTCAGATTCTCGGCTTCGCCGATATTCACCTGACAGACGTTCAATCGATCCGCATCGGGATGTTTTTCCACCGACAGCACCTGGGCTACCACCACATTGTTGAACGCAGGCGCCACCTCTTCCAGCGCCTCGACTTCCAGCCCTGCCATCGTCAAAACATGGCCCAACTCTGCGCTTGTCAGGTTGGGGTTAACCCAGCTACGTAACCAATTTTCAGAAAATTTCATCGCGGTATTCTTTAGTTAAACTGCTTCAAAAAGCGCAGATCGCTCTCGTAGAACTGGCGCAAGTCGTTCACGCCGTAACGCAACATCGCCAGACGCTCCACGCCCAGACCGAACGCGAAACCGAGGTATTTTTCGCTGTCGATGTTGACGTGCTTGAGCACATTGGGATGCACCATGCCGCAGCCACCGATCTCCAGCCAGCCGCCTTTCCAGCTCATATCCATTTCAGCCGACGGTTCGGTGAACGGAAAGAAGGAAGGGCGAAAACGCACCTGCAAGTCGTCCTGTTCAAAGAAGCGTTGCAAAAAGTCCTGCACCACGCCCTTGAGATTGGCAAAGCTCACGTGCTCATCGACCCATAACCCTTCGACCTGATGGAACATGGGCGAATGGGTGGCATCGGAATCGACGCGATACACGCGCCCCGGCGAGATGATCTTCAGCGGCGGTTGATTCTCTTCCATGTAACGTACCTGCACCGGCGAGGTATGCGTGCGCAGCACATGCTCAGGATCGATGTAGAAGGTATCGTGCATCGCGCGCGCCGGATGATTTTCCGGGATATTCAGCGCGGTAAAATTGTAAAAATCGTGTTCGATCTCGGGACCGGATGACACGGCAAAACCCAGGCTGTGAAACAGATGTTCGATGCGCTCTAAGGTGCGCGTGACCGGATGCAGCCCGCCCGTGCCAATACCGCGCCCGGGCAGCGTCACATCCAGCGATTCGGCTGCCAGACGCGCGTCCAGCCTGGCTTGTGCCAGTGTATCGCGGCGCAGCTGCAGGGCAGCCTCAATCGACTGCTTGACCTGATTGATGCGCGCACCCGCTGCGGGGCGCTCCTCATTAGATAGTTTGCCCAAGCCTTTGAGCAAAGCAGTCAGAGACCCGTCTTTGCCCAGATATCTTGCTTTGACCTGCTCTAATTCAGTCTCATCGCTGATGACAGCGAACTGCGTTAGCGCCTGTTCGAGAATTTGTTGAAGCTGTTCCATAAAACCATCCACTCAACGAAAAAAAGGGGGCGATTAGCCCCCCCTTTTAATTACGCAATCAAAAATCGACTGCGAGGTAATACTTACTTATACGGCGAGACTGGCCTTGGCTTGCTCGACGAAGTGGGCAAAAGCCGCCTTGTCGAAAATAGCAATGTCAGACAAGACCTTACGATCCACTTGAATGTCCGCTTTTTTCAGGCCATTCATGAATACGCTGTACGGCATTCCGAATTCACGTGCCGCTGCATTGATACGCGCAATCCACAATGTACGGAATTGACGTTTCTTCTGACGACGATCGCGGTAGGCATATTGCCCGGCTTTCATCACAGCTTGCTTGGCTACACGGTAAACATTCTTGCGGCGACCACGATAACCCTTAGCCTTGGCTAACAGTTTTTTGTGCGTTGCACGGGCTACGACTCCACGTTTTACTCTTGGCATGCTCTACTCCTTACGCGTATGGCAGCATGCGACGAACCGCTGCTGTATTGGTTGAGTGAACTTCCGTAGTACCACGCAGTTGACGCTTAGTCTTGGTCGTCTTCGAGGTCAGAATGTGACGTTTGAATGCACATGCGCGCTTGATACTGCCGCCAGCACGTACAACGAAGCGTTTTTTTGCTCCGCTTTTGGTTTTCATCTTAGGCATAACTACTCCTTAATTTATGGTGGGAGGTGTTTTCCGACTGGAAAAGCTTGTTGACCCATACACCACTTATTGTTGTGTCGGGTTAATGCCGCAATGGCATTTCCACGGAATATAAGCGATGAAACCACTTTATTCCT
>JAUSLX010000052.1 GCA_030645775.1 Gallionella sp.
AACGTTGCGTGCTATTCGCAGCGGCGAGGTGGACGCGCTGGTCGTCGCGGGCGTGGGCGGTGAGCAGCTCTTAACGCTCCAGGGGGCCGATGTTTACCGGACACTGATCGAGGAGATGAGCGAAGGCGCGCTGACCCTGACGGCGCAGGGCGTGATTTTGTACGCCAACCGCAGCTTTGCCGAGATGCTCAAGATGCCGCTCGAAAAGATGATCGGTGCCACGATTCACACCTGGATTGCGCCAGACAGCCTGCAGATACTTCAAGCGCTGCTGAACAAAGGTGTAGCCGAAAAACTCCACGAACAACTTGACTTTGTCGCCAACGACGGAATTCGGGTGCCTGTCTATGTTTCGGTGAGCAAGCTGCTCATCAACGGGATGCCCGATGCCTTCAGTCTGGTGGTCACCGACCTGACCGAACAGAAACGCAACGAGGCTATCGCCGCCTCCGAAAAGTTGGAGCGAGAGTTGCTGGCCGTTGCCAACCAATCATATCGGCAGCTACTGAGTGTGATCGAAGACCAGAAGCAGGCTGAACGCGCCTTGATCACCTTGAGCGCAGTGAACCGTATTCTGGTGCATGCCACTGACGAGAGCGAGTTGTTGCAGGCGATTTGTCAGGCCATCGTCGAGCAGCGCGGCTACCGGCTGGCCTGGGTGGGTTTTAAGCAGCACGACGATGCTCAATCCGTCAAGGTCATGGCGATTGCCGGTCATGACGAAGGTTATCTGGATACTCTGCAACTCACCTGGGCGGAGGCCGAGCGCGGCATGGGGCCGAGCGGGCGCGCCGTGCGCAGCGGTGCGACGCAGTTGTGTCAGGACATCGCCAATGACCCGGGTTACTCACTGTGGCGCGATGCGGCACTCAAACGTGGCTATGCAGCCAGCATCGCGCTGCCGCTGAGCAGCAGGGACGGTTCCCTGTTTGGCATTCTCAATGTGTATGCCAGTGAAACGAATGCCTTCAGCCCCACCGAAATCCGGCTACTGGAAGAAATGGCCGGCGATCTGGCGTTCGGGGTACTTACCCTGCATACCCGCCACGAGCGTGATCTTGCGCTGGTAAAAAACCAGGAGCAACTGGTGCAACTGCAAGACAGTCTGGAGGATACGATGCGGGCGATTGCCAGCATCGTCGAAATGCGTGATTCCTATACCGCCGGACACCAGAGCAGAGTGGCCGGTCTGGCTGTGGCTATTGCCAAACAAATGGGGCTGCCCGAGGAACAGGTACATGCCATCCATCTTGCCGGCACGGTGCATGACTTGGGCAAGATTCAGATTCCTGCAGAGATACTCAGCAAGCCGGGCAAGATTAGCGATCTGGAGCTCAGCTTCATCAAAACCCATGCCCAGGCGGGTTACGACATTTTAAAAGACATCAACTTTCCCTGGCCGATCGCGCAGATGGTACTGCAACATCACGAACGACTGGATGGTTCAGGTTATCCGCAAGGGCTCAAGGGCGATGCCATCCTGCTTGAAGCGCGCATCTTGAGCGTGGCGGACGTGGTTGAGGCGATGTCCTCGCATCGCCCCTATCGTCCGGGTTTGGGCATCGAGGCGGCGCTGACGGAAATCACCCAACAGCGCGGTACGCATTTTGATCCAAAAGTGGTGGATGCGTGTCTGGCAGTGTTCCGCGAGCAGCATTACAGTTTCAAGAACTAAGGAAGCTCTGATTTATTCGGTTTTGTCGTTCCCGCGTAGGCGGGAACCCAGTCAGATAAAGGCACTGGATCTAGGCCTACGCGAGGATGACGAATAAATCAGCATCTCCCTAAGCCGGACAAGCCGGAACCAAACTTGTCACGCTTTGACATCATTAAACCTGCAAGTGACTCATGCTAAATCCGGTCGCACCCCGGTTCGATCCCTCAGACATTTTTTGCCACATGAACAGCTTATTACAGGTAGCCTTCCTGCTCTCCCTTTTCGCCCCGTTCCAGCATCCATGCGGCTAGTTCTGCCAGCGCAGCGGGGAGGGTGATTTTTTGTAGTGCGGCGAGTTGCTGGCGGTCGGCATCAGTCAACGGTTTACGCACACGCAAGTCGGCCAGATCCGTCGCTGACATTTTCCACGGCTGCCAGTCGAGTCTTTGTTCCTGCCAGAGTTCGGCGGCTTTGAGTGCGATAGCGATTCCGGCAGGGTCGGGGTCGCAGGCGAGCTGTGCGGGCGCAGGGACGAGGGTCAGTAATTTCCTGACGGCGTTGCACCACCAGCCCGGAGGATAGCCCGGCAACCAGATCACGCCGACGTCCGGGGCGCGACTGCGGGCGACACGTTCGAAACTGGTGCGGTTCTCGACCAGTTGCCAGCGGCTCACTTTTCCCGATATAGCGCTGACGCCTTGTAGCGTGGCAGGCGTCAGGGCGGCAAAATCGGCACAAGCGCCCAGATTGAGTTTTCCGTTCAGCAGATTCAGGGTCAAGCTGGTCGAAATCAGCAACAGGGGCGTGTGACGTTCGATATGAAATTCCGCCAGGTCCAGCGTCTGCTCCAGCCAGGTCCATTCCGATTCGCTGACGCCTTTGGTGTCGCCGCGTGCTTCCAGGGCGAAATCCCGGCGGGTGCCACTGCGTTGCGCCTCCTGCCAGCGCTGCAAGGTGGCGATGAGATCGAAGCGGGCGAGGGCGCGATGCACGGGCAGTTCGTCCAGGGCTGACAGGGCCGGGGCGAGCGAGTCGCCGCATTGGGTATGCAACTCCGCGCGCAAAGTTTGCCAGCGCAGCGCCTCCTGCTCCCTGTCGCTGATGCCCAGACTGGCGCGCAGTTGCGGCAGATTGCGCAGCTCGACGGACTGCGGCCACCACTCGCCCAGCTTGCGCTCTTCGATGACGATGGCCCAGCCTTGGCGCAGCAACCATTCCAGCAGGGTTTCAGCCAGCACCAGATTGGTGGTTCCGGCATCCTTGAGCAGGGTTTCGTAGCGACTGTTTCCACCGCGCTTGACCCAGCGGGTCAGCAGCTCTCGCCATTCGGCAGGCATCAACGCCAGCTGCGTGGCCGTTTCAGCACGGTGGCGGCGGCGCTTTTTGCATACGGCGCGACCGTCCAGCGGTTCGGTCAGAAGGGTATCAGTCGCGTTCACGCACCATCACCACGATGCGCGGCGCCCAGTGACTGCCCGCGCGTTTCTTGGAAGTCACCAGCGTCAGCATGGAAGGATCGAAGACATTGACGTTGTGCGTGACCGGCGTGGTGAGCAGGTATTGCGCGCGGGTGGCCTTGAGGAAGGAGGCGACGCGTTCGATGTTGACGATGTCGAGATGCGCGAACGGTTCGTCGATAAACACGAAACCGCCGGGGCGCGACTCTTCCATCATCAGCCCGACCAGCAGCACCAGCGACTTCATCACCTGCTGACCGCCTGAGGCATCGCCGTCGTTCATGCCCATAAAACCCTTTTCGTCAAAATCGAAGCGCACCGCCAGCCCTGCCTGCGCCAGCGTGACATCGTCGCCCGCCAGCATCACCGGTTCATGTTCCACCCGGATACCGGCCATTTCACCCAGCGACTTGAGGTTCTTGACGTAGCGGTTGACGGTGTAGCGCAGCACGGCGATGTACTGTTCGCGCGCGGCATCGGTCTGGCTGCGCGCCATTTCGTTGTCGCGGCGGCGATGCGACAGATCGCCTTCCTGACGCGCATAGTCATCGCGTATCTTGTCGCGCAAAGCCACCACGCTGGCATCGGTTTCCCAGGTTTCTTCCGCAAAGCGTTGCCTGATTTCCTCTGTGCGCCGCTCGATGCTGGCCGTGTCACGCCATCGTTCTGCGATTTGCTGATTCGCGCTCGTTTCGCGCCAGGCAGCAGGCAAAATCTGCCTGTCATGGCGCAGCCGCAGCAGGCGTTTGACCTGTTCGTCGCGGGCGGCGCGGTTCTGTTTTTCGGCGATGTCGCGGGAGAGTTGTTCCAGCTTCTTTTGCAGCTTGTATAGCTCAAGTTGCGCGGCGTTGACCGCCGCCTCGGCCTGCTCGCGGTCTTGTTGCGCCTGATACACACCGTTGTCGCGACGCCTGATAACCAGTGCATCGTAATGTGATCGGGCTTCGGCGAATTCGGCGGCACGGGCGGCCAGTTGCGCGCCTGCACTCACTCCGGCCAGTTGCGCTTGCAGACTGCGGATGCGGCTGGTCAATTCGTCGCGTTGCCGGCGCAGGGGTTCCAGCGTCTTTTCCAATGCGGCACGCGCTTCGCGCAAGGCTTCCAGTCTGCCACGGCCAAAGCGCGCCTGTTCGGGGGCGGCATGCCGCCCGCCACGCCGTTCGCGCAGATAGCCTTGCCGCGTGATCCAGTCCTCGCCGCGCGGCAGCTTCGCTCCGGCACCGGTATCTTCGACCCGGCGGATGCGTTCGAGCAATCGCAGCAGCCAGTCGGGAACCGCTTTGGTAAAACGCACCACTTCCATCAATGAACCTTGCGGTGCCAGGCCGGGTTGTGTGCGCTCCGGCACGATGAAATGGCGGTAGCGCAGCTTCTCGCCCAGCGCCATCGCGGCCTCGGCATCGCGCTCTTTTGCCAGCAATACGATATGCGCAAACGGCGCCAGCACGGCTTCCACCGCAGGCTGCCAGCCGGGATCGGTTATTTCCACCAGATCGGTGAGCAGGTCGTGACCGATACCGGCGCCGGAGAGCGCCTGCCGGAAGGCGGCGACATCGGCCGGATCGGCGCGGCGTCCGGCGGCGAGATTTTCCAGCGTCTCGTCGAGGATGCGTTGCTGCTGTTCCAGTTCGGCGATGCGCAAACGCCGGGTGTCGCGCTCGTTTTCCAGTTGCACCAGTTCGCGGGCATCGGCCACCTTGCCGTCTGCACTGTCTGCGGCCTGTTGCAGCAGGCTATCATGCTGTTTGACGATGGCCTCCCAATTGCCCAGCTCGCGGCTCAACTCGTTCAGCGTGCGCTGCTGCGACTGCTCGTTGTCGTGTGCGGCCTGACGGCGCAATTGCGCGTTATCCAGCGTTTGCTGCTGCACTTGCAGGTCAAGCGTAACTTTTTGTTTTTCTACACGTTTTCCATGCCAGTCGCGGCGCAGGGCGTGCAGCGTGTGAGCAGCGCCCAGCGCTTCTTTTTGCAGCAGAAAATACTCAAGGCGCGGACGCGTTTCGCTCACCAGCAGGGTGGATTCCTGATTCAGCCTGTGCCATTCCAGATAGCGGTTTACCTTCTGTTCGTGTCGCTCCAGACTGTTACCCAGCGCTTCAAGCTGGTTCTGCACGGCATCCAGTTCGCGCGAGGTATGTTCCTGATGGTGGCGCGCTTCCTGATAGCGTTCCAGTACGTCCTTGTCACCGAATACCTGAAACACCAGATCGAGCAATTCGCGTGAGGACAGTTCGCACAGCTTGTCGGTCTGCCCCTGTTCCAGCGACAGCACGCGGGCGATGGCGGGAGACAGTCCGGCGCTGTGCAGCAGGCGCTGATATTCGCGCACGCCGAATTCCTGCCCCTGCTGTTCGATGTCCTCTAAAGCGACTTCACCTTCGGCCACCCAGTATTTGCGCACCCAGTCGCCGCCTTTTTTGTCGATGCGGCAGGCCAGCGTGATTTTATCATTCTGGTAGGGGATGCTGAACGGGCGGCGGCTTGAGCCGACGGCGCGCTGGTTATCCACCACGCCGCGCAGCCAGCAGAAATCCTCGCCGTTGCGCCGCACATAGCGTTTGTAGTCGCGCTTCTTTGAACAATCGAGCGCCAGCAGCGTGCGCAGCGCATCCAGCAAGGTGGTCTTGCCGGAACCGTTCGGGCCGACGATGGTGATGATGGAGGCATCCAGCGGCAGTTTGAAACGCTGCCAGTAATCCCAGTGTACGGTTTCCAGTTCGAGTAAGCGGAACATCAGTCGGTCTCCTCTGTGGCCGGAACATCGGCCAGCACGCCGCGTTGTTTCAGCAGATCGGCCAGCGCGCCTTGCAGGATGCGCGGCGCCATTTCGGCATAGTCGAAAGCCAGATCGAGCAGCGGGCCTTCGTGGATGACCTTGTTGCGCCGCTCGATAAAGCCCAGTCGGGATAATTGCGGCAGGGCGAATTGCTGGATGCGCGACTTGCCGCCCAACAGTTTGCCGTAGTCTTCCAGCAGGGTGTTCTCGGCGATGCCGCGCGAGGCTTCATGCGCCAGCGGGGTGAGTTTGACGTTCTCGAACAGCTCGCTTTGCGACTCCTGCTGTGCAGCCTCGCTGGACAACTGACGTTCGCGCTTGGGCAAAATAATCAGCGCCCACAAAATCACCAGCAACGCCACGGCATCCCTGGGCAGTCCGATGTTGCTGGCTTGCCAGGTATCATTCTGCTCGAATACCGCGCTCTCGGTTT
>JAUSLX010000053.1 GCA_030645775.1 Gallionella sp.
CGCAGTGCAATATGCGCTGAACTATAAAAACTAAGCAAGGAGGATATTATGGATTTACGCAAACTCAAGACCCTGATAGAACTGGTTGAAGCTTCCGGCATTGCCGAACTGGAAATCAGCGAGGGCGAAGAACGCGTGCGCATCACTCGCACGGTCGCCTCCGGACAACAGATGTACGCACCCGCTCCGCAACAACAATTCATGGCAGCCCCTGTTGCTGCGGCACCCGTCGCGGCACCGGCGGTGCCCGCCGCCGAGGAAGGCCATGTCGTCAAATCACCTATGGTAGGCACCTTCTACCGCTCTCCGTCGCCGGGTTCCAGGCAATTTGTGGACGTAGGCCAAAACGTGAACGCGGGCGACACCCTGTGCATCATCGAAGCCATGAAACTGCTCAACGAAATTGACGCAGATCATACCGGCGTAATCAAGGCTATCCTGGTGGAAAACGGTCAACCCGTCGAATTTGGTCAGCCTCTCTTCGTAATAGGGTGAAATGTTAAAAGTGAAATGTGAAACGTAATTCCCCTTCGTGAAGCCCTTGCCAGCGATGCAGGGCGAGCATCACGTTTCACCTTTCACCTTTCACACACAAAAGGTGAATATATGTTTGAAAAAATACTGATCGCAAATCGCGGTGAAATAGCATTGCGCATCCAGCGCGCCTGCCGCGAGATGGGCATTAAGACGGTTGTCGTGCATTCCGAAGCGGATGCCGATGCCAAATATGTAAAACTGGCCGATGAATCTGTCTGTATCGGCCCCGCACCATCGAGTCAAAGTTACCTGAGCATTCCCGCCATCATCAGCGCAGCTGAAGTAACCGATGCACAGGCCATACACCCCGGCTACGGTTTTCTGTCCGAGAATGCCGACTTTTCCGAGCGCGTTGAAAAAAGCGGCTTTGTGTTCATCGGGCCACGCGCTGAAACGATACGTCTGATGGGCGACAAGGTAAGCGCCAAGATTGCAATGAAGAAAGCGGGTGTGCCCTGCGTACCCGGCGTGGAAGGCGCGTTGCCGGACAACCCTGCCGAGATCATCAAGATCGCGCGCAGCATCGGCTATCCTGTCATCATCAAGGCATCAGGCGGTGGCGGTGGACGCGGCATGCGCGTCGTGCATACCGAAGCCGCACTGCTGGGCGCAGTCACGATGACCCGCACCGAAGCACAGGCCGCGTTCAACAATCCTGTGGTGTACATGGAAAAGTATCTGGAAAATCCGCGCCACATCGAATTTCAGATACTCGCCGACCAGCATGGCAACGCCGTATATCTGGGTGAGCGCGATTGTTCCATGCAACGCCGCAACCAGAAAATAATCGAGGAAGCGCCTGCCCCGCTGCTCAATGCGCGTCTACGCAACAAGATAGGCGAGCGCTGTGCCGAAGCCTGCCGCAAGATAGGTTATCGCGGCGCCGGCACGTTTGAATTCCTGTATGAAAACGGCGAATTTTTCTTCATCGAAATGAACACCCGGGTACAAGTGGAACATCCTGTTACCGAGATGATTACCGGCATAGACATCGTGCAGCAGCAGATACTCATCGCGGCGGGTGAAAAACTGCCTTTCCGCCAGCGCGACATACAGTTTAAAGGCCACGCCATCGAATGCCGCATCAATGCCGAGCACCCCTACAAATTCACGCCTTCTCCGGGGCGCATCACTTCCTGGCACGCGCCCGGCGGGCCTGGCATCCGGGTTGATTCCCACGCCTATAACAATTATTACGTGCCGTCACATTACGACTCCATGATAGGCAAAATCATCGCTTACGGCGACACCCGCGAACAGGCGATGGCGCGCATGCGTACCGCCTTGTCCGAAATGGCCGTGGAAGGCATCGATACCAATATCGCACTGCATCGCGACTTGTTGCTGGATGCAGCTTTTATGCGCGGGGGAACCAGCATTCACTATCTGGAAGAACGCCTCGCCGAACGCAACAAGGGCAAATAATGTCCTGGCTGACACTCATCGTTGACACGGATGCGGTCCACGCCGAAGCCTTGAGCGATGCCCTGCTCGAACTCGGCGCACTCTCGGTGGATCTGCTCGATGCCGATGCCGATACGCCGGATGAACAGGCCATCTTCGGCGAACCCGGCGAACCGCCGCCCGGTGTCTGGCAGCACAACCGGGTTAGCGCCCTGTTCGATGCCGACCGGGATGTGGCCGGTATTTTTCGCACCGCACTCGCCCATATCGGCCTTACACAACTTCCCAGTCACCGCATCGAGACGCTAGCCGACAATGACTGGGTGCGTCTGACCCAGTCTCAATTCGAGCCTATCCCGATTTCATCCCGGCTGTGGATCGTGCCGACCTGGCATACCCCGGCCGACCCGGATGCGATCAACATCGTGCTTGATCCCGGTCTGGCCTTTGGGACCGGCAGCCATCCCACCACGCGCCTGTGCCTGCGCTGGCTGGATGACCATATTCAAGGCGGCGAAAGCGTGCTGGATTATGGCTGCGGCTCCGGCATCCTCGCGATTGCCGCGCTCAAACTGGGTGCTGCGCGCGCCGTCGGCGTGGATCTGGATGCGCAGGCGGTAACAGCCAGTCGCGACAATGCCATCGCCAATCAGGTTGAAAACGTGCGGTTTTATCTGCCCAACGCGGCCCCCCGGGATGACGCCGAAAAACGATTGGCCGGGCACCCGTATGATCTGGTGGTAGCGAACATCCTGACCAATCCGCTGCGCCTGCTCGCGCCATTGCTGGCGGATGCCACGCGGCAAGGCGGGCAAATCGTGCTGTCCGGCATCCTGGAATCACAGGCGCAGGATGTGATGAACATCTATCAGCAATGGTTTGACTTGAACTTGCCTGTTTTCGAGGATGGCTGGTCATGCCTGTCTGGCCGTAAACGTTGAGTGCGGCACTGATGAATGGCACGACACTCTGCCCGCACTGCGCAACCCGCTTCAAAATTAGCGAAGCGCAACTGGCCGCCCATCACGGCATAGTGCGCTGCGGCCACTGTCTGCAAGCGTTTGATGCACGCCCAAATTTCGTTCCGGAACAACCCGGCCCGCAACTCGATCTGCTCACCGACGAGGTCACCGATCAGGACGAAGCGGCCGTATTTAAAGAACAGGACGAACGGGGGCTATCCAGCGTAAATGAGGCGCCAGATACCCGCCCGCCCGATGAAGATGAGCTCTCAACCCGCCCGACTGAAGATGAGGCCGCTACCACCCGCGAAGACGCCCCATCTGACAGTGTTAGCTCTGATGAATCCGCGTTGCCTGAGTCTGATGACCCACTGGATTTCAGCCATCCGGTTGTATCCGTTGAGGTACAGGCCGACGATTTTTCCGGAGTGCCGACCGACACCCTGACTTCCGAAGAACGGCCTGCCCGGACACTGGCGGAACAGGTGATCGTGGTACACGACGAGATTGAAGACGCGCCCCCTGCCACACCCGAACGACACACCGCGCTCCGGGTCATAGCCGCGTTGGTACTGACCGTATTACTGATGGCGCAGGCGGGGTATTTTTTCCGCGTCGGCCTTGCCGCACATCTTCCCGTACTCAAACCTGCACTGGTCGGCTACTGTCAGTTACTGAATTGCAGTGTGCCGCTACCGCAGAATACTGAACTGATGGGCATAGAATCCTCCTCCCTCGTCGCAGAGCCCGAACACGAGAACCAGATTACCCTCAACGCCTTGCTGCGCAACCGCGCCAGTTATAGCACGGCATTCCCCACGCTGGAACTCACCCTCAATGACAACCAGGATCGACCTCTGGCACGCCGTTTATTCCTGCCTGAGGAATATTTGCCCGCTGATGAAAACGAACAAACGGGTTTTCCGAAAAACCATGAAATCAATCTCAAGCTGCGCATGAATACCGCCGATCTCAGGCCGGAAGGCTATCGCCTGGAATTGTTTTACCCGCGATAACGTCCCATCTACCTGATGGGTCGCCAAAGATCAACCTGGCCTTCTGCGATTCGAGATTTACGCCTGACCAACGACGCTGTCGTCAAACGCCACATCACCTTCGGCCACTTCCTGGCCCAGCAGCATGCCCTTGAAATCGAACAGTTTCCCGTCCAGCAAATGCGAGGGGGCAACGTTCTGCATCGCGGTAAAGATGGTCTGGCTGCGTCCGGGATATTGGCGCTCCCAGTTGGTGAGCATTTCCTTGATATTCTGGCGTTGCATATTTTCCAGCGAGCCGCACAGATTGCACGGGATGATAGGAAATTCCATGCCGCGCGCATAACGGGCAATGTCTTTTTCCACGCAATAGGCCAGCGGACGAATCACAATATGGTCGCCCTTGTCCGTCACCAGCTTGGGCGGCATGGCCTTGAGCTTGCCGGCAAAAAACATGTTCAAAAACAACGTTTCTATCATGTCATCGCGGTGATGCCCCAGCGCGATCTTGTTCGCACCCAACTCACCCGCCACCTTGTAAATAATGCCCCGGCGCAACCGTGAACACAGGGAACAAGTGGTTTTCCCCTCAGGGATTTTTTCCTTGACGATGGAATAAGTATCCTGCGTTTCAATGTGATATTCAACGCCGAGCGACTTCAGGTAATTGGGCAATATTTCTGCAGGGAAACCCGGTTGCTTCTGATCCAGATTCATTGCGACGATGCGAAAATCAATCGGTGCACGTTTGCGCAAACTAAGCAGAATATCCAGCAGGGTATAGGAATCCTTGCCGCCGGAGAGACACACCATCACCGAGTCGCCGTCTTCTATCATATTAAAATCGAAGATGGCCTTGCCGACCTGATGTTCCAGCCGACTCTTGAGTTTGTTGAAGTTACCGGAATGGTCAAAATGGACAGCTTGTGCGATTGCGCTCATAAAATTTCCAGACTAAATGTTAATACTACGGCCGCCATCAACTGCAATGACCTGCCCGGTGATGTAGGGTGCATCCTGTATCAGGAAGGCGACTGTCCGAGCGATGTCATCCGGTTCGCCTTCGCGTTTGAGCAGCGTATGGGCAACAATTTTGCGCCGCTCCGTTTCATCTTCCCATTGCGCGTTCTCAGGCCAGAGGATCACGCCAGGCGCGACGGCATTCACGCGTACTTGCGGTGCCATTTCCTGCGCCAGACCACGCGTTAACGCGACCAGGCCGGCCTTGGCCACGCTGTATAAAAGATGCCCGGACATCGGGCGTTCCGCGTGTATATCGACAATATTGACGATGCAGCCATGCCGACGACGCAGCTCATCCGCTGCCGCCTGCGCCAGAAACAACGGTGCCCGCAGGTTGGTGCCGAGCAGATCGTGCCAATGTTGTTCATCCACGCTAGCCAGCGGGGTTGCGTAAAAGCTGGAGGCGTTATTAACCAGTGCATCCAGCCTTCCAAAGCGTGCGATGATTTGCTCAAGCAATGGTGGCAAGGCCGCCAGATCGAGCAGATCGGCCGAAAAAACCGCAACACTGTCCGTGCGCAGCGCATTCAGCTCATCCTGCAACAGCAGTGCCTCGTGCGCCGATGATCGGTAATGCAGCGCGATGTTTGCGCCTGACGCGTGCAGGCGGCGACAAATCGCTGCGCCAACTCGCTTGGCGCCGCCTGTCACCAAGATAACTTTGCCTTGCATCCAACCCTCCATTAAACTTGCAAACCCTGCGAATTATACCTGACCATGACCCCATCACCTGCCACTTCACTTCCTGAGCCCGGCACTGAAGCCGCACAACACAGCGCACGCCTGATCGACGCGATACGACACGACATCGCCGCACAAGGCGGCTGGATTTCCTTCGCACGCTATATGGAACTGGCCTTATACGCGCCGGGGCTGGGCTATTACACGGCTGGCGCGCATAAATTCGGCGAATCCGGCGATTTCATCACCGCGCCCGAGCTCTCGCCCCTGTTCGGGCGCACGCTGGCCAGACAAGTTGCCGAGATCATGGCGGGCAGCACGCCGCATATTCTGGAACTGGGCGCGGGCAGCGGCAAGCTGGCGGCAGACATACTGAGCGAACTGGAACAACTGAATTGCCTGCCGGACAGCTACGATATCCTTGAGGTAAGTGCCGACCTGCGCGCGCGCCAGCGAACCCTGCTGCACCAGCGCCTGCCGCATTTATCGGATCGTGTGCATTGGCTGGAAACCTTACCGGAAACATTCAGCGGGGCTATTGTTGCCAACGAAGTACTGGACGCGCTGCCCGTGCATCTGGTGCGCTGGCAAGACAGTGCGACAACGGAAATCGGTGTCGCGCAACATGAATCCGGTTTCATCCGCGAGGAACGCGTCATCACGGATGAGGCACTGTTACAGGCGGCCCGAAAGATCAGCGTGCCTGACGGTTATGTCAGCGAAATCTGCCTGGCCGCGCACGGCCTGGTCAACAGCCTGTCCAGCCGATTGACGCAAGGCGCGATGCTGTTCATCGACTATGGTTTCGGCGCGCGCGAGTTCTATCATCCACAACGTAACACCGGCACCCTGATGTGCCACTACCGGCATCGCGCCCACGACGATCCGTTTTTTCTGCCCGGTTTGCAGGACATCACCGCCCATGTCAATTTCACCGACATCGCGGAATGCGGCATAGACGCCGGTCTGGAATTGCTGGGGTACACCAACCAGGCCTTTTTCCTGATCAACAACGGGATCACTGAACTGCTGGAAGAGACGTCGCCCGAGAACCTGCTCGACTATTTGCCGCTCTCGGCACAATTGCAGAAACTGACCAGCCCGGCGGAAATGGGCGAACTGTTCAAGGTCATCGCATTGGGGAAAAACATGGCGCATCCCTTATCCGGATTCGCTCGCGGCGATTTGACCCGCTTGCTGTAGATTACTGAGTCGCAGCAGAATCAGCAGCAGCCGCTGAATCCGCATTGCCCTTCGCACGCACATAATCGGCAATTTCCTTCATAACCAATTGTTCGTCATGATTGCTATCTATCGCGTCAAAATTAGCGCTCATATTGGGCAATACCTTAGCCTCATCGCGTGACAATTTACCGTCTTTATCCTTGTCAGCCGCATCCAGATTACGGCTGAATTCACGGCGTCTGTTATCTGACGCCAAAAAAGCATCCTTGATTTCCTTTCTTGTCAGTCCGCCATCGTGATCAACATCAATCTGATCAAAGTTTTCTGCTATGGCGGGTGCTTTTGACTCGGCTTCCGCTCTGGATATTTTGCCGGTGTTATTGCTGTCCAGATTACGGAACATCTGGTTAAACCTCTGCGCCTGATTGCGGCTGGCGGCCTGCTCTGCCGACCATGCCATGCATGGCATGGCAACCAGTAATACACCCACTACCCATTTACCCATGACTGTTCCTTTCCTTGTTTTTCCATCTGATTTTTTATCGCACCGATGCGCGCCTGCTGGACGGCGACGGGTATTGCGCCCTGGCATGAGCGCGCAATCTCGCCCGCATCCAGCGCACGCGCAACCGCCAACAATTGCAGCAAATAGTCAGCTTGCGGATAAGGATCATGCTCACTCCCCCCGCGTCCGCGTGCGTCAGACGCACAAACTTGCAGCAATTGCGCAAACCGCTCAGGGCGGCGCCAGGCATCAGCAGACTGAAACAACTTGACTATCGTATCGGCGCGCAGTTCCATGGCGCGATGAATATCACCATGGTAACGCGCTGCCAATAAGGCCAGATCGCGGCATTCCCCCGTCGCACGCAACCGCTGGGCCAGTGTTTTCACCAGACTCACGCTGCGCAACTCATGGCCGATATGGCGCGGCCATTCGTGCCTGGGCGTTGTACCCTTGCCCAGATCATGCGTCAGCGCGGCAAAACGCACTTCCAGCGCGTAATCATGGCGCGCGGCATCGTCAATCACCATCAGCGTATGAACACCGCAATCGATTTCAGGATGATATTTTTCCGGCTGCGGCACGCCAAATAAGGCATCCACTTCGGGCAATACTTTCGCCAATGCTCCGCAACTGCGCAGCGTGGCAAAAAAAGACGAGGGGGTTTTCTCCATCAGTCCACGCGCCAGTTCCTGCCAGACACGCTCAGGCACCAGCGCGTCCACTTCGCCGTTGTCTACCATATCGCGCATCAGTGACAGCGTTTCCGCTGCGATGGTAAAGCCGAAACGCGCTGCAAAGCGCGCTGCACGCAGGATGCGCACCGGATCTTCATTGAATGCACCGCTGACGTGGCGCAGAATTCCGGCGCGCAAATCAGCGATACCGTTATACGGATCGATCAGATTGCCGTCGGCATCCTGTGCAATCGCATTGACGGTAAAATCTCGACGCAGCAAATCCTGTTCCAGCGTGACATCAGCTGCAGCATGAACGGCAAAACCCTTGTAGCCGCGCGCCGTCTTGCGTTCGGTGCGTGCCAGGGCATATTCCTCATGGGTATCGGGATGCAGAAAGACCGGGAAGTCCTTGCCCACAGGCTGGAACCCCTGCGCCACCATCGCGTCAGGCGTGCTGCCCACCACGACCCAGTCATGGTCTTTTACCGGCAAGCCCAGCAAACGGTCGCGCACCGCACCCCCTACGCAGTAAACGGTAGCGTTCATTGCGTCGCACCCGGGGATTTATCTTCAGCGAGCGTATTGTCGCCGGGTTTGCCGGTAATAATCCCCACGCGCTGTTTCAGGGAACGTGGCGGGTCACCGAATTGTCTGGCGTAATACACCGTGTTGCTCATCACTTTCTTTACATAATCACGCGTCTCGTTGAACGGGATCGTCTCGGCATAAATTGCGCCTTCCATTGGTATGTCGGTACGCCAGCGCCGTGCCCGGCCCGGCCCGGCATTGTAGGCAGCCGAAGCCAGCACCGGGCTATCGTCCAGCGAGGACAACATATTTTTCATGTAAAACGTGCCCAGCCTCAGGTTGGTATCCAGCTGGTGTATCAGCGACTCACGATAATCTTTTAAACCCAGCTTCCTGGCTATCCAATGTGCCGTCGTCGGCATGACCTGCATCAATCCCGCCGCACCCACCCCGGATTTCGCAGACGTCACAAAGCGGCTCTCCTGACGCATCAGGCCATATACCCAGGCTTCTTCCAGACCGTTTTCCTGAATATGTTCGCGCAATGCAGCACGGTAGGGTGCCAGATAGCGCAGACCGAAATCATGTACCAGTACGGTTTTTTCGGCGGTATTGATGGCGCGATCATACATTTCGTTGCGCCGTGCAATTTCCGCTGCGGCAAGCAACTCCTGGTCGTTAAAATTGCGGATGACCCATATCCACTCGCGCATCGCATCGGTACGCAAATTCATGCGATACAACGCCAGCGCGCGTTGCACTCCCGGCAACGCGGCAACGGTAGCCACGTCATTTTTACCCGGCTGATAAATCGAAGGCAGCGCACTGAGCACAGGCGTGTCAGCCAACTCATCGCGGGCCAGCTGCCCATAGAAATCATATTCCGCGCTTAGTGTCACGAAGATTTTCGTCGCATCGCCGCCTCTGCCCGAAGCCTGCAGAGCGCGCGCCTGCCAGTATCGCCAGGCTGCCTCATTGCGCTGCGCTGCACTCATCGCATTGATGGCTGACAACACTTCGTGCCAATCCTGCGCACGCAGTGCTGCGCGTACCCGCCAGGCGGATTGTTGCTCATTCAGTGATATTTTGCCTGCCTCCCTGAACCAGTGCGACGCGCGGGCATCATGCTTGCGTGCCCCCTCGTAAGCCAGCCAGCCGAAGAAATAATGCCGTTCGCTTTCAGGAAAATGCAGCGCCAATTTTTCCCATTGTCTGGCCGCCAGGTCCGGGGATTGCTTGGCCAAACGTTGCAAGGCAAACAACGCGACTGCACGCTGACCTGCGCTGGCGCTGTCGAGCGATTCACGTTCCAGATAGCGACCGGGGTTTTCCATCGCCTGGCTCAGTGCGTCTGGCGAGATTTCACGTTCGCCCACAAGTTGCCCTGCAAGATATTTCGCTAGCGAAGCGTTGCCAGCTTCCAGCGCCAGGCGCAGCCGCTGCCAGATATCCTGTTGTGTAATCACGCCCGCGGTCAGGGCCGCCTCGAACACCGTGCCGCAGCCCTCCGGCATATCCTTGCCGCTGAACCACAAGTCACGCGCCTCACGCAACACAGCCTGTTGCTGGCTTCTCAGACGCGATTGCAAGGCGTAACAAGTCAACGCCGTATCTTCAGCAAGCAGGCGCGGATACTCGCTATCGAACAAATCCCATTGCTGTTTCCTGCCCAGTATTCTGAGCCACTCAGCGCGCATTCTGTCTATCAGCGGCGTATCATCAGGGCGCGCCAAATAAGCGCGGATAACCCCAGGATCAACCGTTTCCAGCTTCATTCTCAACTGGTAATAGGAAATATAAACTTCCAGCGGTGAATGCTGGAGACGCTGTGCAAAAATGGCCAGTTTGGCGGCATCACCCGCCCGGAACGCATCCCGGGCAGCCAGGAAGTCATCATCCTGCCCCGCCAACGCGGTGCCGGCAATCAGTGACCATAACAACAAAAGGAATTTCATCAAGGGGAAAAGTGACTAACGGAACTGTCGGCAAGCATACCATAACGCCGTCGGACACCAGCCTGTGTAAGGCGCAATTTATCAAAGGCGGTGAGCAAAGCCGGTTTACCTGCTTGCGCGCACGTGATAGCCTCCTTGCCACACTTAAATTAAGGGCAATTCATGATAATCGGCATACCCAAGGAACTGAAAACCAACGAGAACCGCATCTCGCTGACACCCGGCGGCGCGGAGGCACTGGTCGCGAACGGACATTCCGTTCTGGTCGAAACAGGTGCGGGCACGGGCAGCGGCTTCAGCGACGAACAATACCTGTTCGCCGGTGCACACATTGAAGCAGCAGCCGCCACGATCTGGGCTGCAGCTGATATGATCGTAAAGGTCAAAGAACCCATTGAAGCCGAGTGGTCACACATCAAGCCCGGCCAGATTATTTTCACCTATTTTCACTTTGCGGCCAGCGAGCCATTAACCCAGGCGCACATCGCCTCCAATGCGATCTGCATCGCGTATGAGACGGTCGAGCTGCCCTCGCGCGAATTGCCCTTGCTGACTCCCATGTCCGAAGTTGCCGGGCGCATGGCCGTGCAGGAAGGTGCAAAGTATCTGGAGAAGTTGCAGGGTGGCCGTGGCGTGCTGCTCGGCGGCGTGCCCGGTGTACCGCCCGCCAGAGTCTTGATCCTCGGCGGAGGCGTGGTCGGGATGAATGCGGCCAAAATGGCAGCAGGTCTGGGCGCTACCGTGATCATTCTTGACACATCACTGGAAAAACTGCGCCAGCTCAGCCACACCATGCCCGCCAATGTGCAGCTGGTATTCTCCAACCGGCACAATCTGCTGGAACAAATCACCAGTGCCGACCTGATCATCGGCGCGGTATTGATACCGGGTGGCGTGACACCCAAATTACTGCGCCGCGAAGATCTCAAACTGATGCGCAAAGGAACGGTCATCGTGGACACTTCAATTGATCAGGGTGGCTGTAGCGAGACCATACATTCGACCACACATGAAAACCCGACTTTCATCGTGGACGGCGTGGTTCACTACGGCGTGACCAATATGCCCGGCAGCGTGCCGGTCACCTCGACCCTGGCACTCACCAACGCAACCTTTCCCTTCGTGCTGCAACTGGCTGACAAAGGCTGGCAGCGGGCGCTGAAAGAATCACCCGCGCTGCTCAAGGGACTGAATATCGTCGACGGCAAGGTCACCTACAAAAAGGTGGCGGAAGCGTTCAATCTGGAATATCACCTTCCCTATACCTTCCTGAACTGAGCCATATTGAATTCCCCGGCCGTCTTTTAGCTTTTCCGTAGCCAATTTTTTTGGCCGGTCTGTATAATCGGCGGTTTTTCGGGAAACCTGCCATGTGGTTTAAAAATATTTTCATTTATCACCTGCCTGCTGATTGCGCCATTACGGCCGCCGCATTACAGGAAAAGCTGGCGCTCAAGCCGTTACAACCGTGCAGCGGACTGGACAAACAGAGGCGCGGGTGGGTTTCCTGCCGTGGCGATAACCGCCTGGTTCACGCAAGCAACGGGCAAATCCTGTTTGCACTGGGCGTAGAACAAAAATTATTGCCGGCCAGCATCATCAACCGCTTTGCCAAAGAACGTGTCACCGACATCGAGGCGCAACAGGGCTACAAAGTGGGCCGCAAAGAACTGAAGGACATCAAGGAAGCCATTACCGCAGAGTTGCTCCCCAGAGCCTTTGCGATTCAACGCACCACCTGCGCATGGCTGGACACGGCCAACGGTCGCCTGATCATAGACGCGGCTTCTGCGGCCAAGGCGGAAGAGTTGCTGGAATTTCTGCACAAAACACTGGATGATCTGCCGGTCAAGCCGTTGCACACCGAACTCTCCCCGGTTGCCGCGATGACTGACTGGCTTGCCGGTGACCATGCACCGGCGGGCTTCACGATAGACCGAGAACTGGAACTGCGCGCCACAGGTGAAAGCCGCGCTACGGTACGTTATGCCAATCACGCGCTGGAAGGTGAAGAGATTCTTGCTCATATCGCGGCGGGAAAGCGCGCCACCCGTCTGGGCATGACCTGGAACAGCCGGATTTCCTTCGTCATGACCGAGCAGCTGCAAATCAAGCGACTCGAATTTCTGGATATCATCAAGGAAGAATCAACCACACTGGCTGATAATGCTGACGAGATGTTCGAGCTTGACTTCACGCTGATGACAGGCGAACTGGCCAGGATGCTGACCGATCTTACCGAGGCATTAGGCGGAGAAAAAGCCCACGGTTGAAGATCGCAGATTTCAGCTTAAATTCAGCTAATGAACAATTCGGGTTTATTCAAAAAAATCATTGATTTTTTTATAAATTCGTTGAACTTATTTTAAATACGACTGCCTGAGTGTACAGTTAGCGCAAGCTGACGCCTGTCTAGCCCCCTGAACAGGTATCTTAACTCCTCCCAAATTGTTAAGACATTTGCCCCTGGCCGTCATGGCTCAGGGGCTTTTTTTGGATTGCTGCGAACTAACGGGCATGGCGAGCAGCCACACCTGATAATGAAATGGTTCTAGCAGGGATATTGCCCTCGGGCAATAACTCGCAAACTCGCCATGCCCGTTTCCTCCCTTGCAGGGCGCATTTCGGCGGAGCCGAAATCGTTCGCAAGGCACGGAGCTTGCTCCGCGAAACCCCTTGTTCACCCCCCGCCCCCCTCTGATGGAACTACTAGCCATTCCACTAAGCCAGCACACCCTAAAGGGTACAAGAGCTGGCAAGTGTCTGGTTATCCCAAAGGGCGAGGGGTACGGTTCGTCGCTACGCGAGTTTCACGTTATGCGGGCTGCGCCGGAACAACAGCTTTAGGCGTCAGGCCGCGCGCGCCACTGCACGCTGCGCATCATCGGTTCCGGTTGCAGGGTGGCATGATGGATGTGGAAGCGTGCCAGCAGGAGCGCGTGGCTTGCCGTCATCACCTGTTCCCAGTGCGCCATGTCCTCCACCACCAGGTGCGCGGTAAGCAGGGGTTCATCCGACTTCACCGCCCAGATATGCAGGTCATGCACCGAAGCCACACCCGGAACGGCGGCTAACTCTTTGCCCACTGTTTCGGGATCGATGCTGAACGGCGCACCTTCCATCAAACCGTGCAACACCTCCCGCAACAGCCGCAGGCTGGAGACCAGAATCAACGCGCCGATGACCAATGACAGAATGGGGTCGATCGGCATCCAGCCGGTATGGGTGATGACCAGGCCGGAGAGCAGGGCCGCCACCGATCCCAACAAGTCGCCCATCACATGCAGAAACGCCGCGCGCGTGTTGAGATTTTTCTCGCCGCGCGCAAGCAGCCAGGCCACCAGCAAGTTAATGGCAAGACCGATGGCGGCTGTGACGGATACCGCTTCGCCCATCACCGCTTGCGGCGTTTGCAGACGTTCGACGGCTGTCACCACCAGCCAGACCACCAGTGCCAGCAATCCCACACTGTTGATCAGGGCGGCGATGAACTCGGCGCGCCCCAGACCGTAACTGTGTCGCGGCGAGGGTGGCCGCTGCGCCAGCCATGCCGCTACAGCAGCCAATAACAACGCCGCTGCGTCGTTGACCATGTGCCCGGCATCGGCAACCAGCGCCAGCGAACCGGCCCACAGACCCACACCTGCTTCCACGGCGGCGAAGCCTAAAGTGAGCAACATGGCCCACAGCAGTGTGGCGCCTGCGGCGACATGACGGTGGTCGTGGTCGTGACTCATATTCATTTTCTCCGTAACTGCCCTGTCAATTGTGTTCCCGGCGCAACGGTGTTGAACACGGTGCCGTATTTCTTCACGTTCTCGTGCAGCAGCGCCAGCCTCCGTTCGTCTTCGTCCGTATCCACGATGATTTCGTAGCTGATGGATTCTATCTTCGGCTGCACATGTCGTGCGCCTCGCCGATCAGCACCGCGTCGTACTGCCCGCCCGGAATCAGTCCGCTCTCGGCGGCATCGAGCACGGCCTGCACATTGGCAGCCTGCCGCTCCGTAAAATCGGGAATCTCTTTTTCGGTGGGTATCGGCAGGCCGTAAGTACGCAGCATTTTGTAGCACCAGGCATGGAAGGTCGAAGTGACCACCTTGTCCTCCACCCCTCTGTCCTGCATCACATTTTCCAGCCGCCCCGAGATGCCGTTCGCAAAACTCAGCAGCAGCAGCACCGGGCGGCTTGCCGCGCGCGCGATCTGCTCGGCGCGGAACGCCAGAATCAGCGTCTTGCCCGAGCCCGCCACACCGCGCACGATGCGGTGTCCTTCGCCCATGCTGCGCGCCAGCAACTCCTGTTGCATGTCCATCACGTCCAGTATGCGGAAGATGCGGCTGGCTTCCTGTTCAAGGTAGGGCGCGCGGCAAAACAGCGAGCCGCCTTTGCTCATATCTACCGTGCGGTACAAGCCTGCCCATTCGTACAGGGTTTCGTAGGTGTCGCGGTGCAGTGCTTTGAAGTAATTCTCGTCGAAGCGGACGGAGGGTTCGAGTTCGGTGATGAAGCGGGTGTAGGCTTGTTGCAGAAGCGTTGCTTCCACTTCATGCAACAAGTCCGGCGCTTCTATTCCCAAGCGGTTTTTGGGAATGTCGGTGCCGGTTAGGTAGATGTCACTTTCTGCGAATTGATACTTGGACACGGTGCTGTTCCATCAATGCTTTTGCCTGTTTTTGGATTGCGGTGGACTGCACAGGTTTGTAGCCTTCGATCTGCATTGACGTCTGAACAGCTTGGGCGATTTTCTGGTTCAGGCTGGCGCTGACTTGCATCGTTCTCTCCCCATCGTGTTCGCCTGTATGGCGAATTATATCAGTTCCCCTAGGCTGGTCTGAGTTTGCGATGCCCCGAATTAAAGTGGGCGGGTTCGCATTATTTTTTAGAATCACGCCGCCATCTTCAATTCAACTGTCTTTCCCGCTCTGGTCGCCAGCGTGATCAGCATGTCCAGACTGAATTTCTCGAATTTGCCGCGTATCAGGTCTGACACGCGTGATTGCGAGATGTCGAGTACCATCCCTGGCTGCGATTCACGATATACACCACGGAGAGCATCACTGGCACTTCAATCAATACTCCAACCACAGTGGCCAGCGCCGCGCCCGATTCGAAGCCGAACAAGCTGATGGCAGCCGCAACCGCCAATTCGAAGAAGTTGGATGCGCCGATCAAGGCGGAAGGTCCTGCCACGCAATGCGCCTCTCCCACGCGACGATTCAGCCAGTATGCCAATCCCGAGTTGAAATAGACCTGGATGGTGATGGGCACGGCCAGCATCAGGATGATGAGCGGCTGCTCGACGATGGCCTTGCCCTGAAAGGCGAACAGCAGCACCAGCGTGAGCAGCAGCGCGGAGATCGACCACGGCCCGATCCTGGCTAAAGTCAGCTCAAAAGCAGCTTGCCCTTTTCTGAGCAACAGCTTGCGTAACAGTTGCGAAATGATGACGGGAATGACGATATAGAGCAGCACCGACACCAGCAAGGTATCCCAAGGCACGATGATGGAAGAAAGCCCCAGTAGCAAGGCCACCAAGGGGGCGAATGCGAACACCATGATGGCATCGTTGAGTGCCACCTGGCTCAGGGTGAACAGCGGCTCGCCGTTCACCAGGCGACTCCACACGAACACCATCGCGGTGCAAGGTGCTGCCGCGAGCAGGATCAGACCGGCTACGTAGCTATCCAATTGCTCTGCGGGCAGATACGGGGCGAACAGGTGGCGGATAAATATCCACGCCAAAAGAGCCATTGAGAATGGTTTTACTGCCCAATTGATGAACAAGGTGACGCCGATACCGCGCCAGTGTTTGCGCACCTCATGCAGGGCGCCGAAGTCGATGCGCAGCAGCATGGGAATGATCATCACCCAGATCAGCAAGCCGACCGGAATGTTGACCTTGGCGATCTCCAGCGTGCCCAGCCAGTGGAACGGTGCAGGGATGGTCTGCCCGAGTATCACACCGACGATGATGCACAGAAAAACCCAAAGGGTGAGGTAACGCTCGAAGATATTCATGTTTTATCCTTGGCTGATTTTCATAGGGTGGACACGTTGTATGTGCCCACGCGTTCCTTCATTTGCGCACCGCGTGGGCACAGAAGCGTGCCCACCCTACCTTGTTAATTTCAGTAACGCCGCAATTCCCACCGGTTCCTCCGCATGTACTGGCACGACAGCGATCCGTTTTGCATAGCGCTGCTGGACTGATTCGAGTTGCTTCCATTCTTGTTCTGCCCTCAACGCTAACAGACGAGAAGCAGGATGTGCTGCTGCAAGACTTTGATTGACGATCCATGCCCACGGTGCTATGCCCGCACGGCGCAAATCCTCTTGCAGATTCGCAGCCTCCAATACAGGTGTGGTTTCAGCCAGCGTCACAATGAGGATGCGCGTGTGTTGCTGATTTTGGAGTTGCATCATCGGTGTGGTGAAGCGCGTGCTGTCTTTCATGTTGCGCGCGACTTCACGATGGTATGCACCAGTCGCATCCAGCAGCAATAAGGTATGTCCGGTGGGGGCGGTATCCATCACTACAAAGGCGTGATTCGCTTCACGTATGGCACGCGAGAACGCCTGGAATACGGCGATTTCTTCAGTACAGGGTGAACGTAAATCTTCTTCCAACAAGGCGCGACCTTGCGCGTCCAGATGCTTGCCTTTGGTGTCGAGTACGTGCTGACGATATCGCTCGGTCTCCGCAATTGGATCGATGCGACTCAAGGTGAGATTCGCCGTATCACCGCGCAAGGTGTCCTCCAGATGCGCAGCCGGATCGGAAGTGGTGAGTTGCACTTTATGTCCACGTGCGGCCAATTCGACAGCGATTGCCGCAGCCATCGTGGTTTTACCCACGCCGCCTTTGCCCATCAACATGATCAAGCCATGTCCCGCCTTCTCGATCTCATCGACTAAAGCCGATAGCCTTGGCATATCCGCTGTTCGATGCTCCACAGCATCAGGCAACTTGACCGGCTCATCGTTAAGCAGCGCACGCAGCGCATCCACTCCCACCAGATTGAATGGCAGCAGGTCGCGCTTATCCGTTGGTAATGCGCGCAACACTTCCGGCATGGCAGCCAGTGCACCCTGTTCGCGCTTCAAGATTGCCGATGCCACAGGGTCGCTCGCTTCGCTTTCCGGCATACACCCATTCACCACCAGATATTGGTGAGAAAAACCGATATGAGCCAATTCTTCACTGGTGCGTGCCGCTTCTATCAAGGTGGAACGCTGTGCGCGCGCCACCAGCACTAACCGTGTTCGACGCGAATCGGCGAGTACCCCGACCGCATCACTGTAACGTTGGCGCTGTTTTTCCAGACCAGACAATGGGCCAAGGCAAGAAGCGCCTTCAGGGTTGTCGTCCAGGAATCCACTCCAGGCACCAGGTAATTGCAGCAAACGAATCGTATGTCCCGTAGGAGCCGTATCGAAGATGATGTGATCGAAAGGTTCGATCATGGCCGGATTGGTCAGCAACTCAGTGAACTCATCGAATGCTGCAATTTCGGTGGTGCAAGCACCAGAGAGCTGTTCCTCAATGCCACGTACAACGGCTTCCGGCAGCACGCCGCGCACCGGCCCCACGATGCGGTCGCGGTAGGCTTGCGCTGCTGCCTGCGGGTCGATCTCCAATGCAGACAGATTACCCACCAAAGGGATGTGAGTGATGGCGTTACCAATCGTGACACCGAACACCTGCCCCACGTTCGAAGCAGGATCGGTGCTCACCAGAAGAACACGCTTCCCCTGATCTGCCAAACATACTGCAGCGGCGCAAGCGAGCGAGGTCTTGCCCACACCGCCTTTGCCGGTAAAGAACAGGAATTGAGGAGCATCTTTTAGCAGTTTCATGTAACTTACCTTATGGTGTGTCCTAGCAGCACTTGCTACCCGAACAACATTCATCGGACTTTACTTCTGTCACTGCCATCGCCCCCAGGGCTTCAGAAAATCCGGCGAAGCGTGCCAACTCTTTGCGTGTCGGATAGCGTCCAGCCATGACAATTTCCCCGTCGAGCAGGATCAACGGCAGACCTTCCGCCCCAGAACGCTCAAGAAAACCTTTGACTACTGCACTGTCGGCAAATGCCATCGGTTGCTGCGCGAGGTTGAAGCGTTCGATGTGTCCACCTGCATGCTTAAGCCAATCCACATCAGCGCTGAAATCCACCAGCGCCTGATCCACTTCAGTTCCACATACGCCCGTGCTGCAACACAAAGCCGGATCGAATACTTGTAGCTTCTTCATGGCAGCCTCTATCAATCCTTAGTACAACCAATTTCGCTCAACCTGTCTTTCAAGGCCAGTTTGTCGAGCTTCTCGATAGGCAATGACATGAACAAACCGATACGACGCGCCAACTGTTCCGCTGCTTTGTTGAATGCAGCACGACGCGCATCGTCGCCTTCGATATGTGCCGGGTCTGGTATGCCCCAATGCGCAGTCATCGGAGCGCCATACCACACAGGACAAATCTCACCTGCTGCGTTATCGCAAACGGTGAATACGAAATCAAATGCAGGCGCGCCTGGAGCGGAGAATTCGTCCCAGCTTTTGCTGCGCAGACCTTCGATACTGTGACCATGCGCCTGTAACCACTCGATCGCACCAGGATTGACCTTGCCCGCAGGCTTGCTACCGGCGCTGTATGCCTTGAATTTGCCTTTACCCAGGCTATTGAACAGCACTTCGCCCAAGACGCTTCGGGCGGAGTTGCCCGTGCACAGGATCAGTACGTTGTATTGCTTTTCACTCATTTCATTCTTCCTTTGAAGTTATCAACATTTCCTGGTTGGTGTCTTGCATACCGCATCGTTACCGCCACAGCAGTTCTCAGTCAGATAATCCACCATGCCGTTCATCACCGTAAAATTTGCAGCGTAGTAAACGAAACGGCCATCCTGTCTGCTCTCTACCAGCCCTGCATGGCTGAGCGTCTTGAAGTGGAACGACATATTGGCGGGTGAAACCTTCAGCGTCTCCGCAATCTGCCCTGCCGCCAATCCTTCCGGCCCGGTTGCCACCAACAGGCGATAGATAGCCAAACGAGTCGGCTGCGCCAGTGCCGCTAATGCCTTAACTACCTGTGTCGGTTCCATCATTTTAGATTTCAATTATTAAACGATTATTAAAACGTCGTGCCATTTAACCACAAAGGATATGCCTATTCAATACCAAGCCTCTTCCAATATGAAATGAGTCTAACGGGCATAACAGACCACATATCAGGGGTGGCTGCTCGCCATGCACGTTAGTGCGGCTATAATCCGCACATCTCAATCACTTACTCAGACAACGACATGAAGACTCTCATCTGCGGTTCGATGGCTTACGACACCATCATGGTGTTCAAGGACCAGTTCAAGAAACACATACTGCCCGAGCAAATTCACATCCTCAATGTTGCCTTTCTGGTACCGGAAATGCGCCGCGAATACGGCGGCTGTGCGGGCAACATCGCTTATAACCTGCAACTGCTGGGCGGCAAGCCGCTGATTATGGCGACCGTGGGCGACGACTTCGGCCCTTATGCCAAACGACTGGAAAAACTGGGCATCACCCAGACTCATATCCGCCACATACCGGACAGCTTCACCGGCCAGGCCTTCATCACCACCGATCTGGACGACAACCAGATCACCGCCTTCCATCCGGGCGCGATGGGTTTCTCCGAGCAAAACAAGGTCGCTCAGGCCAGCGAAATCACCCTCGGCATCGTCTCGCCTGACGGACGCGACGGCATGATAGAACACGCCGAACAGTTCGTCGAAGCGGGCGTGCCATTCGTGTTCGATCCGGGTCAGGGCATGCCGATGTTCGGCAAAAACGATCTGCTGCGCTTCATCGATCAGGCTACCTATGTGACCGTGAACGATTACGAAGCCAAACTGCTGGAAGAAAAGACCGGCAAGACGCTGAGTGAGATCGCCCAGTCGGTGACGGCCCTGATCGTCACGCTGGGTGCGGACGGTTCGCTGATTTATGCAGATGGCAAAGAGATCGCCATACCGACACCCAAACCTGCCGCCGTGGTCGATCCTACCGGCTGCGGCGACGCCTATCGCGCAGGCCTGATGTATGGCATCCAGCGTGGCTGGGACTGGGAAACCACCGGACGCCTCGCGTCGCTGATGGGTTCGATCAAGATTGCCAGTCGCGGCGGCCAGAACCACGCGCCCGGCAAGGACGACATCATGGCGCAATTCGAGCGCCACTTCGGCTTCGCAGTTAAGCTGTAAGCCATGCGCCGACTGTTACTGGTTTTCGCGCTGTTGCTCGCCGGCTGCGCAGGCGGCCAGCATGGCGTCAACTCGGCGCACAAGGAAGCCATCAAGCTGGGTGTGATTGAAAGCGTTACGCCCATCGAAATGGACGCCAGTTCCGCTGCGGGCTCGACAGCTGGCAGCATCTTCGGCCAGGTCGGCGGAGCCAGCACTGGCGACGGGCGCGGCGCAGTGGTCGGCTCGGTATTGGGCACCGTGCTCGGCGGCACACTCGGGCACCAGGCTGGCATCGCCACCCGGCCCGGCCTGGAGATTTGGGTAAGGCTGGACGGAGCGGAACAAAGCACTTATGTGATGCAACCCGGCAAACCCGATATATTCAAAGTCGGCGACCGGGTGCGCATCGTGAGTAAGAAGGGTAGTACGCTGGTCGAACTGGACACACAAACAAAACCCTGATGCGGCAAAACCCGCGACTCACATATCAATGCTTGAGATTGCGATAAAAATTCTCGTGCGTTCCAACCAGTAACAACACACGCGTTGCCGGATCATATTCGTAGGCCAACAAAAACAACTGGTTCACGCAGTCGAATTTGTGAACATAAATCCCGGCAAGGTCGCCTTTTTTTGCTTCTCCAATGGATGGATCACCCATGATCTCGGCCACGGCCCGATCAACGGCATCCTTCTGGTTATTGTGCAACTTCTTGTAAGCACGCGAAAATGCGTTGGATTGCTGAATGCAAACTTCAGCCACGGAATTGTCCTGGCACGAATGCAGTAAATTGTTTACGATCTTCCGCCTTGGAGATCATCAGATCCCGAACAAAATCTATCGGCAAATCCGGATTATCCAGCGCCGCCCTGCCCACCTTCGCCCAAAACTCAAGCTGTCCCGCGATGGTTCGACACTCACCTTGCGATGCATTTTTCGCTTGCTCATACAACTCATCATCAATACGTACAGACATGCTCATGATTTATCTCCGTCACCACAAAGGTGGTAAATCGTAACCAGATCACCTCTGTAATGCAAGCACCTTGTTGATTACTGCCATCGCCTTGTCGGTCGCACCCTGATGCGCAGCAACGAACTGCACACCTTTTTGACCCATACCCGCCAATGTCACGGTATCGTTCAGCAGCTTTCCCGCAACCTGAAATAACTCCTGCGCATCGCTGACCCGAACCGCCGCACCCGCTTCGATGGCCAGCCGGGTGGCATCGGCAAAATTACAGGTATGCGGGCCGATCAGCACGGGCGTGCCGACCGAGCAGGCTTCGATCAGGTTCTGCCCGCCGAACGGCAACAGGCTGCCGCCGATACAGGCGAGATCGGCGGCAGCATAATAGGCAAACATCTCGCCCATGCTGTCTCCCAGCACCACCTGAATTTCTGCCGACACCTCCCGGTTCTCGCTTCTGCGCTGGTAGCGTAGGCCACGTCTGGCGAGCAGGTCGGCGATTTCGTTAAAACGCTGCGGGTGGCGCGGCACGACGACCAGCAAGACATCTTTCATATTGCCCTGCCCTGAAAACGCATCCAGCAGCAGGACTTCTTCGCCCTCACGCGTGCTGGCTGCCAAAAAGACTTTTCGGGTCGCGCCGAACTGTCGGCGCAGCGCATTGCCCAGCTCCAGCATAACGTGCGGCGCTTCGATGTCGAATTTAAGATTGCCCATTACCGAAACATTTTGTGCGCCCAGTTGCGTCAGCCGTGCCGCATCGTCCGGCGTTTGCGCCGCAATGGCGTCGAGTTCAAGCAAGGCATTGCGTGTCAGGCTTGCAACACGCGCATAACCTCGGCCTGATTTTTCCGACAGGCGTGCATTGATTAGCAGCATCGGGACACCCGCCGCATGACCTTCATGGATCAAATTGAACCAAATTTCGGTTTCCATCAGGATGCCGACTGCTGGCCTGAAGTGACGCAGGAAGCGCCGCACCGCGAACGGATAGTCATAGGGCAGATACACCCGTTGCACGCCATCGCCATATAACTGCTCGCTGGTAGCACGCCCGGTCGGCGTGGTGTGGGTCAGCAGAATTTGATGACCCGGATAAGCTGCGCGCAGTCTGGCGACCAGACTCACCGTTGCACGGGTCTCGCCGACCGATACCGCGTGCAGCCAAATGACAGTCGGGCTGATGCCGCATGGGCATTCCCACGGAATATAAGGCGACAAATCGCCTATTCCTGAATGAAAGCCCGACCTACGATGCTCCGTGACAGGGGGCGGGTAAAAGCCGAAGCGCTCAGCCAAATGCCGGAGATATTCCGGTTGGCGACGGGCGCGCAGGGCCAGGCGCACAAAAACAAAGGGCAATAACAGCCACAGCAATAATGTATAGAGGAATCTCACCAGTGCTTGGCCACGGAGGGGTTAGCGCAAGCCGCCTGTATCACCTCGCGGTCTTGCAGACGGATCGCTGTCATCGGCCCGCCCCACAGACAGCCGGTATCCAGCGCGATGGCGTTTTCCTTAATCATCAAGCCCAGCGCAGACCAGTGTCCGAATATCACCGTTGATTTCTGACTGGCACGCCCGGGTATGTCAAACCAGGGACGGTAGCCTGTCGGAATCTTGTGCTTCTCCGCCTTGAAATCAAACTCCATTTCGCCGCTATCGGTGCAGATGCGCATCCGTGTCAGCGCGTTGGTAATCACCCGCAAACGCTTGTAACCCGTCAACCCGTCAGCCCATGCATCGGGTTTGTTGCCGTACATGTGCGCGAGAAAGTCCATATAGTCAGGGCCACGCAGCGCCGCTTCGACCTCGCCCGCCAGACGGGCGGCCTGTTCCACCGTCCAGTCCGGCAACAGCCCGGCATGCACCAGCACGAAATCCCCTTCAGCATGCAGCAAACGCTGGTGGCGCAGCCAGGTCAGCAATTCCTCGCGATCCGGCGCATGCAGAATTTCATCCAGCGTGTCGCCCCGATACAGCTTGGATGTTCCTGCTGCAACCGCGAGCAAATGCAGGTCGTGATTGCCGAGCACGGTGATTGCACTGTCGCCCAGCGACTTGACCAGGCGTAACACCTGCAAGGAATCAGGGCCACGATTGACCAGATCGCCGACCAGCCACAACTTATCCGAACCCGGATCAAAACGTATTTTTTCCAGCAACTGCACCAATTCCGTGTGACAGCCCTGGATGTCCCCAACTGCATAAACCGCCATCGCACTTTCCCGGCAAAATATCCTGATAAAATAGCGTACCAGATTTTTGCGCATCTTCGATGAAATCCATGCTGCTTTTACGTGATAATCTTCCAACCCCCACCCATTTCGCCGCCTGATGTTATTCAATTCCTACGGCTTTATCTTTCTCTACCTGCCCGTAGTGTTGCTGGGTTTCTTTCAGCTCGGGCGGATAAGTCACACGTATGCAGCGGCCTGGCTGGCATTGGCCTCGCTGTTCTTCTACGGCTACTGGACTCCGGCCTACGTCGGGTTGCTGCTTATTTCCATCGTATGCAACTACGCATTCGGGATGTGGATCGCTAAGGCCAGAGTCAGGGCTGAGCAACGAGGACTGAGGACTGAAACATCAGCACCCGGAACCCAGTCCTCAGCACTTAATCCTCAACGCCTGCTGATCATCGCGCTCGCCGCCAATCTGGTTTTGCTCGGCTATTACAAATACGCCAATTTCTTTGTCGCCAACCTTAATCCGCTGCTCGGCGCAGACTGGAATATGGCTAACATTATCCTGCCGCTGGGTATCTCGTTCTTTACCTTCACCCAGATCGCTTATCTGGTGGATACCTATCAGGGGAAAGTGAAGGAATACAATTTCGTTCATTACCTGTTGTTCGTGACCTATTTCCCCCACCTGATCGCAGGGCCGGTACTGCATCACAATGAGATGATGCCGCAGTTTGCCCGAACTTCAACGTATCGTTTCAGCTACGAAAACATGTCAGTGGGTCTGACCATCTTTTTCATCGGTCTGTTCAAGAAGGTCATTCTGGCGGATGGGCTTGCCGTTTATGTCGGTCCGGTTTTCGATGCCTCAGCGTCAGGTGTCGAACTCAGCTTCATTGATGCCTGGGGCGGCGCCTTGTGCTACGCGCTGCAACTGTATTTCGACTTCTCCGGCTATTCAGATATGGCGATCGGCCTGTCACGAATGTTCGGCGTGACCCTGCCTTTAAACTTTTACTCACCCTACAAATCGGCCAATATCATCGAATTCTGGCGTCACTGGCACATGACCCTGTCGCGTTTCCTGCGCGACTATTTGTATATCCCGCTGGGTGGCAACCGCAAGGGCACGGCGCATCGCTACCTGAACCTGATGATCACCATGCTGCTCGGCGGCCTGTGGCACGGGGCGGGCTGGACTTTTGTGGTGTGGGGCGGACTGCACGGTCTGTACCTGATCATCAACCACGGATGGCATGCGCTGCGCCGTGCGCTGGGGCAGGATATCAAGGCGCCGCTCTCCCAACCGGCAAAAGCGGCCGCCGTGCTGCTCACCTTCCTAGCCGTGGTTGCGGCATGGGTCGTGTTCCGTGCCGACAACCTCAGTGCCGCCACAGCCATGCTCAAGGCCATGTCCGGTCTGAACGGGTTTGTCCTGCCGGATGCGTGGCTGCCAAAATGGGGAATATTCGGTCAGTGGCTGTCCGCGCAGGGCGTGACTTTCGGCGCAACCAACGATCTGATCATGGGCGGCGCCCTCAACTGGATATGGATTTCCTTGCTCATCGTCTGGTTCGCGCCCAACACCCAGCAGATCATGGCAGCTTATAAACCCGCACTGGATATGCCTGAAGGCAGCGCGGCTAGGCGCCTGTTGTGGCGGCCTTCGGCACCCGCTGCGCTCATCGTCTGGTTGCTCGGCTTTATTGCGATCATAAATTTGAACAAGCAGTCGGCGTTTCTGTACTTTCAATTCTGACCATGAACACACGGCATAAACATTATTTCCAGATACTGACAGCCAGTTTTTGCGCGACGCTGCTGCCCGTTTTCGCCCTGAACATGATTCTGCTCAACGACACCCTGGGCAACAACCGGAAAGTGCTGCTCGCCAGCCAGTGGCAGCAGCGTACCCAGGGTGTCACTTACGCACCGACCCTGAGCGACACCCATCTGTTCAAAACGCTGCGCCTGCTCGATCGACTGCCGGAAATAAACACCGTGGTATTCGGCTCTTCCACCGCTCTGGGCATCGCGCAGCAAGCATTCCCGGACACCCTGCATCTGTACAACTATGCGCAAACCGGACACGCGCTCAGTTCAGTCATAGGCGAAGCGGAGTATATCCAGCGTCATTCCGCAAACGTGAAATGGCTGATCATCCCACTGGACTGGTCACTGGGATTCATCTATCAACAGGGCACCCCGCCCGATGCCGATCTTTCCGCAACAACCGTCAGGCAGGCAACGCAGGCCGAGGTAAAACCGGCGCCCCTGCCGGAGAGAATGCGTGATGCACTGTCCTATCCGCGCATCAGCAGCCTGTTCGAAATATTGAACAATATCCGTCGCGCCGAGGATAAGACTGCCGCCTTCAGCGGCTATTTCCTGCAAGACGCAAGCGATGATTACCGTTGCGCCGACGGCACGCCCGGCAAGGATTTCGACACCATTTATCGCGGCACCTGCACGGGTTTTCGCCACGACGGCAGCGCCACTTTTGCCAATTCGTCCCGGGTGGGCAATCCGCGTTCACTGATTCTTGCCTCAACCTCATCCCATTCCCAATATCGCCAGAATCTGCTATCGACTGACGGCTCGCCCAACCCGATTTTTTTGCAGCGCCTCGCTGAACTGGGCAGGCAGGCAAAACAGAACGGCGGAGGGGTGATTTTATTTTTGCCGCCTCTGTTGCCGGGAGTGGAGGTCGAATTTCTCCGACATCCGCAACTGAGGCCTGCACTGCAAAAAACCAAACAAACGCTGGCCGACTGGGCCAAAGAAAACAAGCTGACCCTGCTGGACGCGGGACAATCCGAACGATTTGATTGTCAGCCCGATGAATTTCTTGACACGCACCATGCCGTATCAAGCTGTTACAACAAAATCTTTCAGTCATTCCGGCGCGATGCACTGCGCCCGGATGGCACCATATCGCTACCGGCCTGAAACCATGACACACACCCGATCTTTTCTCCTTCTGTGCCTTGCAGCCGCGTTGAGTTTGCTCACCGCATTCAATCATTATTATGTCGGCGAAGAGGCCATCTTTCCGATCACCTCCATGGAAATGTGGCAGCGCGGCGCGTGGCTCAAGCAGTATCTGTATGGCGGCGATGTCCAGCACAACCCGCTGTTCAACTGGCTGATCATCGCCACCTCCAATCTGTTCGGCTGGCCTCATGTATTGGAGGTCGCGCGCGGACTGACCCTCAGCGCCACGCTGGCCACGGCCGCAGTGTTGTACTGGCTGGTCTTGCGCTTATTTCTTGAGCGCAGCTTTGCTGTCTTTGCCGCGCTGATTTATCTGACTTTCGACGATGTGCTGATGTACCACGGCTGGCTGGCCTACGTGGATCCGTTGTTTGCGCTGTTCATCTTCACGTCCATCGCCACGCTGTGGGTCGCTTGCGCGGAACAACGCCGCAGCCTGCTATGGCTCGCGGCCATCGCACTGACCTGTGCCTTTTTAAGCAAGGCGTTCACCGCCTATGTATTTTACGGCACCAGCCTGCTGGTGCTGGCACGTGTGTCCGCCTACCGCAAGGTTCTGCTCAGCCCCGCGTCGCTGGCGGCGCATGCCGTCATGCTGGCTGCACCACTGATCTGGTTTGCGATTATTCCCGCCGGGCATGGACAAAGCGGGCGCATGTTCGATGAAATCCTCGCCAAACTTGCCCTGCCCAACATCGGCGACTACCTCACCAAACTGTTGCAGTACCCGCTGGAAGTCTGGTCAGGCTTACTGCCAGCCGGCATACTGTTCGCTTACTTCGCCCTGCGCGGAAGAATTACCCAGGAAGAAATCCAGCCTCTGCACTTTCGCAACGCAGTGCTGATCGCAGCGCTGAATTTTCTGCCCTATTGGCTCGCGCCGCACAGCGGGGTACGCTACCTGATGCCGATCTATCCGCTGTTCGCACTGATTACCGCACGACTGATCTGGCGTGCGGGCAACCCGGCCTTACTCACCACCCGCCGCTGGCTGACCGCCGCCATCGCGTTCAACTTTGTTCTTGGCCTGGTGGCTTTTCCCTATTACCAGCATCAATACCGGGGTGAAAACTACGCGCTGACCGCCGCCAACATCATTACCCTCACCCGTGAGCAAGCGCTCTATGTTAACGACGTGACTACCAACGGCCTGAACGTGGCGGCCTACATCAATCAGCAACGCTATCCGATGCAGGCACTGCAATTCCCTCCGCCCGAGCTGGAATCCGGATTCATCATCTCCATGACAGCTGATCCCGAAGCAGAAAAAAACGTAAAAGCGTACCAACTCGGGGGAGACAAACTTTATTTGCTGTGTCGCGGGACTGCCTGCCAGACTGGATTAACGATAAAATGAACTCATTGCTCCCTGTGTACGCGCTATGAAACCCATCCCGTTCAACAAACCTTTCATCATCGGCCGCGAACTTTCGCTGATTGCCGATGCCGTGGCACAAGGCCATCTCTCCGGCGACGGCGCCTACACCAAACTATGCCATCGCTGGTTTGAAGAAAAGCTGGGCTGTCACAAGGCTTTGCTCACCCACTCCTGCACCGGCGCGCTGGAAATGGCCGCGATACTGTGCGACATCCAGCCCGGCGACGAAGTCATTCTGCCCTCCTACACCTTTGTTTCCACCGCCAATGCCTTCGTGCTGCGCGGCGCCGTGCCGGTGTTTGTGGACATCCGCCCGGATACGCTGAACATCGACGAGAATCTGATCGAAGCCGCCATCACCCCCAGGACCAAAGTTATCGTGCCGGTGCATTACGCGGGCGTGCCGTGCGAGATGAATGCCATCATGGACATCGCCCGGCGGCACACCCTGCTGGTTGTGGAAGATGCCGCGCAGGCGCTGCTCTCCACCTATCAGGGCCGTGCACTGGGCAGCATCGGGCATTTTGGCTGCCTGAGTTTCCATGAAACCAAGAATATTATCAGTGGCGAGGGTGGCGCGTTACTGGTGAACGACGCGCGCTTTGCTGAACGCGCCGAAGTCATCCGCGAGAAAGGGACCAACCGCAGCCAGTTTTTCCGGGGCGAGGTGGACAAGTACACCTGGATGGATATTGGCTCGTCCTATCTGCCCAGCGAACTGGTCAGCGCCTTTCTCTACGCGCAACTGGAGCGCGCCGGCGAGATCATCGCCAGACGGCGCAGCATCTGCAGCGCTTACGCGACACAGCTCGCCCCGCTGCAACAACGGCTGCACATCGCAGACTTTGACGAAGACAGCAACGGTCATCTGTTCTACGTCCTGCTCGACAGCCTGGACACGCGCAGCCGCTTGATCGCGCACCTCAAGTCACAGGGTATCCACCCGGTATTCCATTATGTGCCGCTGCACTCTTCCCCGGCCGGACGCCGCTACGGACGCGAGGGCAGCGGCATGCAGGTCACCAACGACCTGAGCGAACGTCTGCTGCGACTGCCACTGTTTTATGAAATGAGCGCGGACGACATCACGCGCATCACTGCCGCTATTCGTGAATTCTTCATCGACTGACGGGCTATAAATCAACCCTGGCTCGCTACCGCCAACCCCAGCACAATCAACGCGACGCCCACGACCTTGAGCAAGGTAACCGGCTCCTGAAAAAAGAACCCGCTGGCCAGCAGCACCAGCACGAACGTCAGCCCCATGAAGGGGTAGGCGTGGCTGAGCTGCAACCGGGTCATCGCGGCCATCCAGAAGAACGAGGCGAGAAAGGCAGCGGCGAGCGCACTCACGATCCACGGGTTCAGTAACAGATGCAGCATAAAGCTGATCTTTTCCCACGTTCCTTCAGGCAGCGCGCCGACTTTGAGCACTTGCCATTTGATGGCGATCTGGCCGTACACGGTCAGCAGTATGGTTAAAAAAATGTAGAAATAGCTCATAGTGGATTCACGGCGTCATGCGGTGGTAAATGTCCTGCGGATGGCTGAATGAAAACCCCAGCGAGACATACAGATTAAGGACGGCGAGATTGCCGGCGGAAATGGAGCTTTTCACTTCTTCATGCCCCAGCGCCAGCAGTTCACCGCACACTGCACTCCACCAGTATTTAGCCCGTCCCTGACCGCGATGCTGTTCTGCCACCGCGTGCAACACGAGATTATTGCCGCTGTAAGCGATGAATCCCGCCAGCGCGCCCTGCCAGTACAAGCCGTAAACCTGCCCTGTTTCGAGCAATTGCTTCAGCCAATTGTCATAGCGCAGATCGGCGCTGTCTCTGGACAACATAAAATCCCGGTGAAAACGACCGTGCGCAAACGCGCCGTGGCAAATCGACAGCGCCTGTTCAGCGCTGACCACTCTGGAAATGGTCGCATCCGTATGCTGCAGCTTGCGCAAGCGGGCCGCATTGCAATGCGGTTCTATCAGCGTATCGCAGTAATAAAAACCGTATTCGTGCAGCAGGCGTTTATCCGCCAGAGGATCGACCTTGAGGGTGTGATGGCCTGTAGTCTGCGCCGCCTGTTGCAGTGCCGCTTCGGAATATTCGAGCAGCTCCCAGGTATTGATGCCGAACGCCGCCGTATCCCACGGCGTGTGCTTAATCAAGGCGCTCATCAAAGGTAGCCCGCCTGACGATATACAGTGGCCGCTTCTTGCTTTCATCGAAGGTCTTGCCCAGATAGATTCCGATGATGCCGAGGATGGAGATAATGATGCCGCCGATGAAATACAGTGAGACGATCAGACTGTTCCAGCCGGGAATCGGCGAACCGTATAACAAGGCATGCCCCAGAATGTACATGCCGTAGCAAAAGGAAAAGAAGGCCATCAAAAAGCCGAAACGCACCGCCAGCCGTAGCGGTTTATCGGAATAGGCGATGATGGTCTCGGCGGCGAGCTTCCACAGTTTTGCGAAGGTATAGGTGGAATTCCCTTCAAAGCGCCCGGCGTGTTCCACCTCGATGCTATCGGTAGGGAACCCCAGCCACTGCACCAACCCGCCGAAGAAACGCAATTGTTCGCGCATGCGCAAAAAACTCACCACAACCTTGCGCGACATAATGCGAAAATTGCCGGTCTGTCCGTCGTAGTCGATATCTGCAAGATAGCTGAACAGCCGGTAAAACAGCCATGATGTGAGGCGTTTGAGCAGCGGATCACGCCGCGCGCCGCGCCGCGCCAGCACAACGTCAAAGCCCTGCTGCGCCCGTGCATACAAACGTGGAATTTCTTCCGGCCTGTCCTGCAAATCGCAATCCATCACCACCACCCAGTCGCCACGACAGTGATCCAGCCCGGCGGTAATGCCATAGTGCTGGCCGAAATTGCGGCTGAACTGAATGCCGCGCACGCGCGGATCGGCGGCGGCCAGCCGTGTTATCGCCTGCCACGACCCGTCGCCGCCGCAATCTTCGACCAGCACGATTTCAAAATCCGGCGAGATGCTCTCCAGCGCGGTTTTAAGACGTCGATACAATTCATCCAGGCAATGCTCGGCCTTGTATACCGGGATGACGACTGAAAGAAGAGGAGAAGGATGACTCATTTTTACTTATTTACTCCCGCTGACCGCGAAATGTGTTTGACCCTAACGGGCATGGCGAGCAGCCACCCCTGATAATGAAACTCGCCATGCCCGTTCCCCCCTTTCCAATTGCCCCTCGCTGCGCTCTCCCCCACGCAAGCGAGGGAAAGCGCAAACGAAGCGCTGCGCGAGTTTCACGATAAAGCGGGTGTCGCGACGATTGGCCCGCCAAAAATTCCCGGTAAATTATCTCATATTCAAGCGCCACTTCCTGCCAGCTTCGGATGAATCGGGGCGGCTCGTCGCTGCGCCCCAGTTGTTGTTCCACCGCGCTTGCCCATTCCGCGCTTGAGGCGGCAAGCGCTAACACCCTGCCCGCCCCCGGGGTGACTTGCGGCGCCGCGCCGCACACATCGGAGATCACCACCGGCACCCGGGCCGCCATCGCCTCGCTGATTACCATGCCGTAAGGTTCTGCCTTGGCGGGGTGCAGCAACACGTCGAACTCGGCATAGTGAGCCTGATCGCTCCAGCCCAATAGTCGATAGCCGCCCTGCCAGCCGACAAACAGATGTTGCACCTCTTTAACCTCGGGGCCCACCACGCACAGTTGCAAATCGGGGCGCGAACGGCGCAATTGCGCAACGATTTCCGCCGCCAGAGGCAGGCCCTTGCGCTGCCACTCTCTTCCGACAAAACCGATAATTCCGCCTCCGGCTGGAACACGGTGCGATTCGCGCAGCACCGTTGCCGCCACACCCGGCACGACAGGTTCCGTCAACTTGTGCGCCAGCTCGGGATAATAATGCGCCAGCTGTTTGCTGATGAATTGCGAATTCGGCACGATATGTGCCGCGACCGAAAGCTCGCGCCGTTCCAGAAACAATTGCATCGCCACGCGCAACGAAATCAATCGCCACCACGGTTTTTCAAAAACAGTGGCAAACGGCGGGCCGTGAAAGGTGGTGATGTGATGTGAACTCAAGCGCTCGTGGCTGTGTATCACACTATCCGGACGCGGGTTCGCCTCCAGCCAGTGCGCCACCCGCTTGCCAAAACGCAGCAAAGCCAGCCAGCGCGGGCGCGGCGCAATCGTGCCCAGCTCGTGAACGACGATACCTGCGGGTTTTTCGGCCAGGCATATTTCGCACAGCACTTCGACCTGATGACCGAGATCGCGCAGCTCGCGGGTGATTTCCCACACATAGCGTTCCATGCCGCCGACCGGACCATAGCGGCGCACCACATGCAGCAATTTCATCTCGGTTGTACCCTCATCAGTTTTCAAATAAAGCCGCTATAATCCGGCCCACCATGCAAAGACCCGAATAGTATGCAATTACCCGCAGAAAAACCACCTTGCTGAATGAATGACATACAGCCTGCTCAAAAACCCGGATCGCCCCTCTCTGACTCCCTGACCGCGTCGGCGGGCGTCGATATTTCTACGCGCACACGCCCCGAAAGAAGCGATTACCGTCCCGACATCGACGGCCTGCGTGCCATTGCCGTGCTTGTGGTGGTGATTTTCCACGCCTTCCCCTCACTGATTCCTGGCGGGTTTGTCGGCGTGGACATATTTTTTGTGATTTCCGGCTTCCTGATTTCCAAACATATCTGGGAAGAGTTATCTGCCGGAAAATTCAGCATCAAGACCTTCTATGCCCGCCGGGTCAGGCGCATCTTTCCAGCGCTGAGCGTGGTGCTGCTCGCTTGTGTGGTGACGGGCTGGGTGATTCTGACGCCGGGCGAATATGAGCAACTGGGCAAGCATGTGGTCGCAGGAGTCGCGTTTATATCCAATATCGTGCTCTGGAAGGAGGCGGGATATTTTGACAATGCGGCCGACACCAAACCCTTGCTGCATCTCTGGTCACTGGGCATAGAAGAGCAGTTTTATATCGTCTGGCCTTTGTTTCTGGCCTTCTTCTGGCGCTACTCCCGGCACCTGGCATGGGCATTTATGGGTGTGCTGGGGATTTCGCTGGCCTACAGCCTGATGACTGTGCAGCACGATGTCGTGGCCGACTTTTATTCTCCCCTGACCCGCTTCTGGGAACTGGCGCTGGGCGCCGGATTGGCGCATTTGGCCGCACATAAACCCGCAACGAGCGCAATGAATCGCTCACTCATCTCCTGGGTCGGGCTGGGCCTGATACTGAGCGCCGTCATCATCGTCAACCGCGACGATCCTTTCCCCGGTGCCTGGGCGTTGCTGCCCACGCTGGGTGCAGCCTGCCTGATCTATGCCGGAGAGGGAGCGTGGCTGAACCGGCAAGTGTTGTCGCACCGATTGCTGGTCTGGTTCGGGCTCATCAGTTATCCGCTTTACCTGTGGCACTGGCCGTTGCTTTCTTACGCGCGGATCATGGAATCCGGCACACCCCCGGTTGCAGTCCGGTTCTGGCTGGTGACGGCGAGTATCCTCCTCGCCTGGCTGACTTACCGTTTGGTGGAACGCCCGATACGCTCCGGCCCCCGATCCCGGAAGATCATATGGATGCTTTGTTTGAGCATGCTGGCGCTCGGCGCTGTCGGACTGACGATCAAAAAACAGGATGGTTTTAAATCCCGCCAGTTTTCAATGTTGAGCGGCGATTACGACTCCATGCAACTCGGCGCAGATCGTGGAAAATTGCACCACGAGTGCGGACTTTCCGGGGCGCAAAAAACGGCTTTCCAATATTGTCTGAGGGGCGGCACGCAACCGCCACGCTACGCGCTACTGGGCGACAGTAAGGGCGAAGCGCTTTTCTACGGACTGGTACGAGAATCGAAGCCGGACAGGCAGTGGATGATGATAGGTTCTGTTTTCCCTCAGGAACTGGAGGCGGCAACCGATGACCACCAGCAAATGAAAAACCGGCTCGCGCTGGAAACGGTTGTTCACAACCCGGCTATCGAGGTCGTTGCCCTGACTGTGGCATTGCGCGGCATTTTTCCGGTCGATAGCAACACGGGATTCATCACTACCGCCCCTGCCCCCGATAAAACGGCTAGCTATAGTCGAACCATACAGTTGCTGGAACAGGCGGGGAAGCGCGTGGTATTCGTCATCGACAACCCGACCTTCCCCGATCCCACCAGCTGCATCAGCGGTGGCATGACCTCCAGCTCATTCCTGAACCAGTTCCTGCGCCGCAAGGCAAATCCGCTTTGTACCCTGCGCTATACCGATCACCTTGCCGGAACGCGGGCCTATCGGCAGTTTATCGGGGAATTGCAGCGGCTCCATCCCGCCCTGACCGTTTACGATCCCACGCCCTTGCTGTGCGATATTCCCCGCAACCTGTGCACCATCACCCATGAAGGAAAATTCCTGTACAGCTATGGCGACCATATCTCCGACTACGCCAACACCCTGATCGCACGGGATATGTTGACGGTTATCGGAAAGCTGACACCCTGATTACGCCAAGAAATTTCTTCGCGTTGCTCGTAATGACAGGTTGTAGCCCGGATGAAACGAAGTGGAATCCGGGGGGGGGGGCGTTGAATACAGTCCCGGATTCCATTGCATTACATCCGGGCTACGCTGGCTGATTACAGCAAAGTAGCCCGTAAACAATCAACCCGAAAACGGCAGCCAAGGTCGATGCAGGTGCAAATTAGTTTTTCAGGATCAGCGCTGCTGTTTCAACCAGAGTTTGATGTAGCGGTAATAGCTGTTCTCGGCATTCATCACGGCCAGCATGAAACCTTCCTGCCCGTCCATGAAACCCGCGCGCAGGAAATAGGTACGGAAAAACGCCCACCCGCCATGCAGCACAGCCCGGGCCAGGCTGCCTCTTTTTCCCTTGCGTTCGAGCATGACAGCTGCGGCGCCGGAGTAGTTGTTCAGTTTGGCAAGCACATCCTCAAAGTCCCGGTAACTGTAATGCTGCAAGCGCTGTTGCAAGCGCGCGGTGCTGCCCTGCATCTGTACCGACTCATGCACCAGCGCATCGCTGAACCGCCCCTTGCCGCGCCTGAACAGACGCAGCACATAATCGGGTGACCAGCCGGAATGCAACATGAAGCGACCGCAAAAGCTGGACAGCCGCGAAATTTCATAGCCGTCTGCCTGCGGAGCTTGCAACACGGATTCAATCTCGGCGCGTAATTCCGGCGTGACCCGCTCATCCGCATCGATGGAAAACACCCAATCACCGGTCGCGTAGTCCAGTGCGCGATTTTTTTGTGGCCCGTAGCCCGGCCAGTCATGCACGAACACCTTTGCGCCCAGCTCGCGACAAATTTCCACGGTCGCATCGCTGCTGCCCGAATCCACCACGATGATTTCCTCTGCCCACGCGACCGATGCTATACACGCGCCGATGTTGTCTGCCTCATTCTTGACTATGATGATAACTGAGAGCTGAGTCATGCCACTCCTTCGACAGCACGTCGGCGTAACTTGAGGCCGGCAAACAGCACAGCCGCCATGAACGCAAAAAATAGCCCGTCGGCATGATCGTGCAAGGCAGAATTAAACGCGCCGTTGACCATGTAAGCCAGCACCAATCCGCGCGCCGCATCCTGCTCAAAAACCGTGCCCAGCAAGGGCGCATAGCGCCACAGGGTGTAGAACAAATAAAGCAGCAATACCAGACCGATCACACCGCTCTGCGTGGTAATCATCAGATATTCGTTATGCGGATTGGGCGTTTGCAGCACTTCTGTGCCTTGCGTCTGATTAGCGAATGCCGCAGCAAATCCCCCCGTCCCCACACCAAAAAATGGTTGTTGTTGCACAATTTTCAGGCTGTTGTAGTAAAAATCCAGGCGCTGGCCGGTCGAAGTATCCTTGCCGTGATTCGGTTGCCACGCCTGAAACTCGGAGAAAATCAAACTCACCCTGTCGTGCAGACGCGGAGAAGCGGAGAAGGTGGCCGCCATCAGGCCGACCGACACCAGCATAACAACCGCACCCTGTTTCCAACCCCATGCTCTGCCACGCCCTCGCACATAACGCGCCAGCGTACTCCAGGCAAACCAGCCCAGCAACACCAATAAAACAAGGTAACCCGTTCTACCCTGCACCATGAACAGCACATTGATGCCCGCCAGTACGGCGAACAGACCCCATACCCATTGAACAGCGCGCGAAGTAGAGTCGCGCAGATTGAGCAATGCGAGAAATACGGCGAAGGCCATCATGTTGTTTTGCGTAATGTGGCTATGAAATATCGCCGGATTATCAACGACTGTATTCACGTTCATCCACGGCTGAACCGGCAGCCATTGCAAACCGACCAGATACGACAACAGCAGGGTCAGCCCCATCGCCGCAAGAAAAGCCCACTGCGCCCGACGCCTCAAGGCCTCATTGGTCAACATCAACATGAACATCGGGATAAAAACCAGGTCGATGTATTTTCCCAAAGCCCCCGCAGCTTCGCGCAAGGGAGTTGCACCATAGAACAGGGCTGCAAACAGCGCGATAAACAGCAAACACGCGGCGCGCGCGACCGGATGTTGCGTGACGATCTGCCAGACCGCACGCGCATTGAACAATAAACCCAGCAGCAGGACAGCCAGCAGTACGTTGTCCAGCGCTACGGAGATCGGCACGCTAAACCCCAGCAGTATCGTGCTCGCGCGCAACGGCGCAATCGCGTGGCCTTGCAACCAGCTCACTGCTGACCCCTCGACCTGACTAGGCTTCACAACCGACCCTGCGAGTCAGGCTGATACTCGGGCAGCCACTCTTCCAGCGCCGCCTTCACCGCTGCATCGGGCATGGTGGCAACATCAGTCCATTTCAGCAATTCTTCCAGCCACGCCGCATCTGCCGCACGCGCCTGAGCAATGCGCAATTTCGGATGCGGAGTCGGCAGAGTGTGTTCACTGTCCGCCAGCAACTCTTCATAGAGTTTCTCGCCGGGACGCAGGCCGGTAAATTCGATCCTGATGTCATCCTCGGTAAAACCGGACAAGCGTATCAGTTGCTTCGCCAGCTCTACAATTTTCACCGACTCCCCCATATCCAGCACGAATATTTCGCCGCCCTGCCCCATCAATCCAGCCTGCAAGACCAGTTGCGCCGCCTCCGGGATAGACATGAAATAGCGGGTAATTTCAGGATGGGTGACGGTAATCGGGCCGCCCTGTGCAATTTGGGCCCGAAATTTCGGAATCACGCTGCCGGTGCTGCCCAATACATTGCCGAAACGCACGATGACAAAATGAGTACTGGCAGAAGGTTGCAATGACTGACAGACCATTTCGGCCAGACGCTTGGAAGCCCCCATCACGTTGGTCGGATTCACCGCCTTGTCGGTTGAAATCATCACAAATTTGGCTACACCCTGTTGCTGCGCGGCGCGAGCCACCGTCCAGGTACCCAGCACGTTATTGCGGATGGCCTGCCAGGCATTGTGCGTTTCCATCATCGGCACGTGTTTGTAAGCGGCGGCATGAAACACCACCACGGGCCGATGGAGTTGCATGACTTCGCCCACGCGCTCCGCATCGCGCACATCGCCCATCAGGCACACGTAACCCAAGGCCGGGAACGCCTGCTGCAACTCCTGTTCCAGCGTATAGAGCGCGAATTCGCTCTGCTCAAACAGCACCAGTCTGGCGGGAGAAAAACGGGCAATCTGACGACATAGCTCGGAACCGATCGAACCGCCCGCGCCCGTCACCATCACCACCTTGCCGGTCAGCAGCCCATGCAGTCCATCTGTATCCAGCACCACCGGATCCCGCCCCAGCAAATCGTCCAGCTCGATCGCGCGCAGTTGCGACACCGCCACCTTACCGCTCATCAGATCGTCAAAGGAGGGTACGGTGAGTACCTGTACCCGCGCCGCGTTACACAATTGAAGAGCGCGCTGGCGCTGCTGATGAGAACTCGACGGCATGGCAATGATCACGCGTTTAGTACCGAAATGATCAACCCAACGGTTCAACTCATCCAGTGGCCCCAGCACTTTTACACCATTCAGAATGCAGTTTCTCTTATCGGCATCATCATCCAGAAAACCCACCAGTTGCCAGGCCGGATTTTTCGCCAGATCCTTGGAGAGAGTGACTGCCGCATCGCCGGCACCCAGCACCAGCACCGGTTCGCTGGACAGTTTCATTCGCCCGTGAAATCGGGTTTCTTTCCACATCCGGTACACAATACGGCTGCCGCCCATGAATAAAATCAGCAGCAGTGGATTCAATACCAATACGGAGCGCGGCACGACCAGATTACTGCGCAACATCCACAATACAAAAGGAATAATAGACGCCGCCAGCAGAACAGCCAGTACGATGCGGCGCAAATCGTTCAGGCTGGCGTAATGCCAGATACCGCGATACAAGCCGAATTTCCAGAATATCGCAATCTGCAGCGGGACAATCCACAGCAGGGTCTGTTGCATTTCAGCACCAAACTTTACTGGCAAATCAAAATTGAAGCGCAGCAAATAGGCAAGCATCCAGGCAATGATGGCTGCGGCGATGTCGTGCAATATGGCCAGCACGGTACGTACATTCGAGTTAGGCAACATCATGGCTTTCTTTGTTTGCGTCTTGATATAAACACCAGCGTCGGTCTATCCAGATGCTCAAGCCCAGATAAATCGCAGCCCAGCAGACCAACAAGCCGCCCTGTCCCCAGACATCCAGACCGATACCCAGCAAGGCCGACACGCCCGCCAGCAGCATCAGCGCATATTCCGTAATGGCGGTATTGCGGTGTCCCCAGCCCATTTGCACCAGACGCTGGTAATAATGGCTGCGATGCGCATCGGTGAGTTTTTCCTTATTGTGTGCGCGTTTGAGCAGCGTCAGGGTGGCGTCCATCACAAACGGCGAGAACACCAGAACCGGGAACCAGAATGGCCAGTATCCCTGTTGCCAACCCCATACACCGAAAGCCGCCGCGAGAAAACCAAGCGGAATGGAACCTGCATCGCCCAGAAACACCTTGGCCGGATAGAAGTTGTGATAAAGAAAACCCAACGCCGCTGCACCAACCGAGAAACTCATCATGGCAAAGGCTAGATCGCCGTTCATCCATCCGGCCAGGCCATAGCAAGTGAAACCGGACAGCGCCATGCCGCCTGCCATGCCATCCGAGCCATCCATGAAGTTATACAGATTGGTCATCCATACGATATACAACAACACCGGCAGCCACCCTATCCAGCTTATTCCGGCGCCCAGCAAGACACACGAGGCGGCAAGGAAGTGGCCTATCAATCGTATCCCGGGCGTCAGACCCCGCACATCATCCAGCAGCGATAAGACAAACAACCCCAGGACGGGCACGACTATCCACCACAGCCAGGACTGGGATAACAACATCCAGCCCGCCAATATGCCCGCCATCAAGGCGACGCCCCCGGTACGAGGAACGGGCTCGACATGCAAGGAACGTTCATTGGGAATGTCCTGAATCATGCGATGCTTGTGCAAAGTCAGCACCAGCGTCAGCAGCAATGCGACCAATGCGGAGATCAGCGGGGAATAGTAGGTCATGCAGCACTACCGTAGAGTAAACGGGCGGATTTTAACAGTTTGTTCATACACACTCATAAATTCTTAAGAAGCTGTCCACGAAATACACAAAATGATTTAAGGAAACGCTGATTAAATCGTCTTTGCGATAACCAGCGACTTGCCAGCTTGCTGGCTTAGTCGAATGGCTAGTAGTTTCATCAGGAGCAACCTTTAGCCGCGAACAAAGTGTAGTGACCGTCATTGCGAAGCCCGTAGGGCTGCGGCAATCCAGAGGTTTTGCTTAACCCCGGCAGTCCATTAGAGCCGACCAACCCCTTCCCCCTCCGGGGTGAGGTTAGGATGGGGGGTATTCGTTGGAGTAGCCACGTTTCTACCCCCACCTTAGCCCTCCCCCTGCATGGGGGAGGGAATATTCCGGAAAATGGATTTTTGGATTAACCTGACTGGATTGCTGCGGCCTCCGGCCTCACAAAGACGATTTAATCAGCGTTTGCTTAAAGGCATGACAGTTCGGGCAAATGAATTAGCCCCTCCTTAAACAGGCAGTCCGCATCGTGAATACTCACAAAATTTCACAAGACAATCTTTTCAACGTACAAAATTTCACCATCCATTTTTCGTGTCTTTCGTGTCTTTCGTGGACAAAGTCTTTTGAGCTGTTGATTCCATCAGCGCCAAGCACTGCTGAAAAACCCGTTGCACACTGATTTCCTGCTGGCAGGGCGGAACGCCTGCTTTTGATTCAAGTCTTGGGCAATCACGCTTGAAACAGGGTGAGCAATCAAGACCGCTGCTAATGTGCTGACAGGATTTGTCCAGAATACCACTGTAGCCCGGATCTGTCGGGCCATGCAGCATGATGCCCGGAATATTCAGCACGGTGGCCAAGTGGCCTATGCCGGATTCAACGCTGACGAAGGCCTGTGCCTGCAACAGCACACTCATCAATTCAGTCAAGGTCAGTCCGGGCAGGACCTGCGCGTTTGTGCCTCCGGCAAGCTGTAAACGCTGCGCACGCCGCCGCTCATCCTCATTTCCCCAGGGCAACAGACAGTTCCAGCCTTGTTCGGCCAGCAAGCCCACCAGCTCCAGCCACGATGACTCCGGCCAGTATTTGCTGTTCCAGGTTGTCCCGTGCAACAGCACGATACGGCGCTGGCCAGCCACGTTCTCAAGCCCGCCCGGCAGGCCCGTTGCCACTTGCTTTTGACGAAACTCATCCAGCCCGAAGTCCGCTGCTTGCCGGACATCAGCGCCGAACAACTGCGCCACCAGTTGGCGGTTTTTCTCGATGACATGCAGCCCGGGCGCGACGCGGGCAGTCTGCCGATAGAACTTTGCCGCCAAGGATTCGCGCGCGCTATCGGCATGAAAACCGTATATATCCACCCCGGCCAGACGCGCCAGCAGCGCGCTTTTGAGCAACCCCTGCGCATCCAGCACCAAGTCGTATTTTTCCGCCTTGAGTTGTTGCTTCAAACCACGCAGCAGGCGCGGAAGTCTCCACCAGTTTTTCTTGTGGCTGCGAAGCGGCACCGTAATCACTTTATTGACCGCCGAGTGCCAGCCCACCATTTCAGCAAAGGCGGGTTCCACCAGCCAGTGAATTTCCGCATCGGGGAAATGGCGACGCAAATCGCTGATAGCCGGGAATAAATGCAAAATATCGCCCAGCGACGACAATCTGACGATAAGAATTTTCATAAGCGATTCAACCCGGCTACCTCATATCAGCCAACATCAACGAACCACGCTGCAAGATAATAAAGTCGCGCCGCTTAAACTGAATCACCGCGTGGTTCTGGCGTGCGTCTGACCGCAGATCGCTCAAACGTCCCCTTGTTGCAACCCTGCCCTTCATGCCGACAAGCCCATAAGCCAGTTAGCGGCATCAGTAATCCTGATCCCATTGCGGAACTCTTCCTGACGCAATCCATAAACGATCTGAACAGACTCCGTATCAGGAAACTGTCCGGCAAATCGCAACAGGCCTCGATGCGGCTTATTGTCACCCAACTTGCATTCAATCATTTGTGTCAACGCACCTGCCTCGCTGAGTGCAAAATCGACTTCCGTGCCATCTTTGGTGCGAATGTAATGCAGGCCAGCCGTTTTCCCCGCGCTATCCTGTAAAAAATGCACATGCTTCAGCAGCATTCCCGCTACCGCATTTTCAAGGCGCACCCCCTGATCCCCTCGAACCAGCCCTGTATCAAAAAAATACACTTTAGGACTTTGCAAAATAGCGCGGGCAATATTGTGATGCCATGGCTGAACGGTGAAAACGATATACAACGCCTGCAGAATATCCAGATAGCGCTTCAATGTCGCAGGTGAAACTGCCAGATCGCGCGCGATAGATGCCAACGAAAGCGGCGACCCTACGCGTTCGCGCAACAACTCCACAAACAGGCGCATCGTATTGATTTCGTGCAGACGTGAAAATTCCAGCACATCTTCACGAATCAGATCGTTGAAATACTGAGCACGCCAGCGATCAGCCTGCACGATGTCAGTAGCCAAGCATGGCTCGGGAAAGCCGCCTCTTTCCAGCAAATGATCCAAGGCATCGGCGGGCGTCACCTGCCGCTGTTCACTCCACTCGCGCACCGAAAACGGGTGCAAACGGAATGCAAAATAACGACCCGCCAGTGAATCTCCACCTTGCCGAAATGTTTCCATGCGCGCACTACCCGTCACCAGCAGAGCCTGCTCCGGCGCACGCCCATCCACCACTCCCTTCAGCCAACCTTTCCAGTCACGCATTTTGTGAATCTCATCCATGACGAGCAGCTTGGCGCGTGGATTCCATGACTGTCGCTGCAACACAACCCGGTCCGGCAACACATCCCAGTTGAGGTATTGAGCATTCCCGAACAACTGCGTCAACTGACGGGCAAGCGTGGTTTTCCCCACCTGCCGCGGGCCAGTCAACACCACCATCTTGGCGGTCAAATCCTTCAATACCAATTCGTCGAGATAGCGTTTCATGGACTAAGCGTACTATAAAATGCAATTAAGTCGCAACTTTATTGCCAAGCGCTGCGTAAAAGTCGAAAAAATCTGTCCAGATAACCGGACAACCATGCCAACAAAGCGATTTTCAACAAACCCTGCGCGACGGATTCCACACTAACTGAATTATGAAAAAAGATAATCGATCATAATTTGACCGGGTTAGCCACCGAGCAATCCGATTGGCTGCGTCACTTTCTAAAAATCCGCTTATTCAACTGCGGCCAATGTCACTGGCAAAAATTTTCATGCGCGGCTCAATAGCAATAGATTTCACTCGAACAGCTCCGCTTCAGCGAAAACTCTTCCTTGCGCATCTTTGGCAGAAAGCACCGGCGCTGCCGTCAGCTGCCAGTCTATCGCCAATTCGGCATCGTCCCAACGCAGGCAGCGCTCGTGTTCCGGGAACCAGTAATCCGTCGTCTTGTAGAGAAATTCCGCCATGTCAGACAACACGACGAAACCGTGCGCAAACCCTTCCGGTATCCAGAACATGCGCTTATTCTCGGCTGACAATTCCAGTGCCACATGCTGCCCGAAGGTAGGCGAGCTTTTGCGTATATCCACTGCGACATCCAGCACAGCGCCCTGTACCACACGCACCAGCTTGGCTTGCGTATGCTGAATCTGATAGTGCAGACCCCGCAACACATTTTTCGCAGAACGCGAATGATTGTCCTGCACAAAGTCCACATCACGACCGATCAGCTCAGCAAATTTGAGCCGATTGAAACTCTCATAAAAGAACCCCCTGTCATCGCCAAACACGCGGGGTTCGATGATCAGCAGGTCTGGAATGCTGGTTTGAATCGCTTTCATGCTATTTTGCCTTCTCTGAGTACCTGCATCAGATACGCGCCGTAACCGCTCTTGATCAGCGGCATGGCCAACCTTTCCAGCTGAGCTGCATCAATAAATCCGTTGCTGTAGGCGATTTCTCCCGGGCAGGCGATTTTCAGCCCCTGGCGTTGTTCTATGGTCTGAATGAACTGACTGGCGTCGAGCAAGGACTCATGCGTGCCGGTATCCAGCCAGGCAAAACCGCGTCCCATGGTTTCCACCGACAGGCGATTCTGCGCCAGATAGAGGCAGTTGATATCGGTAATTTCCAGCTCGCCGCGCGGCGAAGGTTTGAGACTGGCTGCCATGTCCAGCACGGCATTATCGTAGAAATATAACCCGGTGACGGCATAGCTGGACTTAGGCTTCAGCGGCTTCTCTTCCAGCGAAATAGCCTGTCCATCCTTATTGAACTCTACGACGCCATAACGCTCCGGATCGCGCACATGGTAGGCAAAAACGGAGGCACCCTGCTTGCGCTGCGCGGCATTGCGCAACTGTTGCTGAAAATCGTGGCCGTAAAAAATATTGTCGCCCAGCACCAGTGCCGAAGGATCGCGGCCTATGAATTCACGGCCTATGATAAAGGCCTGCGCCAGCCCGTCCGGTGAGGGTTGAACGGCATATTGCAGATTCAATCCCCAGCTGCTGCCATCCCCCAGCAACTGTTGAAAACGCGGCACATCCTGCGGCGTCGAGATAATCAGAATGTCGCGTATTCCGGCCAGCATCAGCGTGGAGAGCGGATAGTAGATCATCGGTTTGTCATATACCGGCAACAGTTGCTTGGAAACTGCCAGCGTGACCGGATGCAATCGCGTACCCGAACCGCCGGCGAGGATGATGCCCTTCCTTTGAATCATGATTGTTTCTCCAAAATTTCAGTAAGCATCCGCTCCACACCTGGCTGCCAGTGCGGCAAATGCAGGTCGAAGGTACTTCTTAACTTAATCGTATTCAGACGCGAGTTATGCGGGCGTTTGGCGGGCGTTGGAAAGACTGAGGTCGGCACAGCTTCAATCGTTGCTGCCTTGAGCGACATTCCTGCCTGCCTGGCATAGTCGAGTACGAAACGGGCATAGCCGTGCCAGGAGGTCTCGCCACTTGCTGTCAGATGATACAAACCTGAAACTGCTTCGTTATGTTGTGCTGTACGGATGGCGTGAGCAGTCACATCGGCCAGCAAATCCGCGCCAGTTGGCGCGCCGATCTGATCGTCGATGACCTTCAGACTGTCGCGCTCTTGCGCCATTCGCAGCATGGTTTTGGCAAAATTCCCGCCGCGTGCGCCATAAACCCAACTGGCACGGAAGATAAGGTGACGGCAACCCGATTGCTGAATGAACTGTTCGCCCTCCAGCTTGGTCGCGCCGTACACACTCAAGGGGCCGGTAGCATCTGTTTCCAGCCAGGGCTTGTCGCCGCTACCGTCGAACACGTAGTCAGTTGAATAATGAATAAGCAATGAATTCAGTAATTTAGCCTCATTCGACAGTGCGGCAGGAGCTAACGCATTGATCGCCCGCGCCAGATCAGGTTCGCTCTCGGCCTTGTCCACCGCGGTATGCGCGGCGGCATTGACAATGACATCGGGCGCAACCGTACGCACCGTCCGGGTTATAGCATCCAGATCAGTCAAGTTTAAATCATCGGAACCCAGCGCGACCACGTCACCCAGCGGCGCCAGGCTGCGCTGCAACTCCCAGCCCACCTGACCGTTTTTACCGAGCAGCAGTATTTTCACTACGCACGCTCTGCGTAGTTTTTTTCGACCCACTGCCGGTAATTCCCCGACAGCACGTTGTTCACCCAGTCCTGATTGTCCAGATACCATTGCACTGTCTTGCGGATGCCGGTCTCAAAGGTCTCGGCCGGCTTCCAGCCCAGTTCGCGCTCGATCTTGCGTGCGTCAATGGCGTAGCGGCGGTCATGACCGGGTCGGTCGGTGACGAAAGTGATAAGACTGCGGTAAGTGGGGGAATGGTGAGTGGTGAGTGGTGAGTGGTGAGTTTCCCCACTGACCACTTCCAACTTACCACTGAGCGTAGTGGTCGCAGCGCAGGCTGCGGGCACCGCACGGCCTACCCCTTGCGGGCATACTACTTTCAACTCACTACTTGCCAGTTTCATGGGGCGCAGCTCATCCAACAGGTCGCAGACGATGTGCACGATGTCGAGATTGGCCTTCTCGTTCCAGCCGCCGACGTTGTAGACCTCGCCCGGCCGCCCCTTTTCCAGCACACGACGTATCGCGCTGCAATGGTCCTTGACGTACAGCCAGTCGCGGATCTGCTGACCATCGCCATACACCGGCAACGATTTGCCCGCGAGTGCATTGACAATCAGCAGCGGAATCAGCTTTTCTGGAAAATGATAAGGGCCGTAGTTGTTGGAGCAATTGGTAGTTAGTACCGGCAAACCATAGGTGTGATGATAGGCGCGCACCAGATGATCGCTGGCGGCCTTGC
>JAUSLX010000092.1 GCA_030645775.1 Gallionella sp.
CGCGCCAATACCGTCTATGAAGGCGAATACCTGCTCGGCACCTCGATCGCGCGGCCGCTGATCGCCAAGCGGCTGATCGAAATCGCCAGTATGACCGGCGCGCAAGCCATCTCGCACGGCGCGACCGGCAAGGGCAACGACCAGGTGCGTTTCGAGCTGGGTGCTTATGCGCTGAACCCGAACATCAAGGTGATCGCGCCCTGGCGCGAATGGGATCTGCTGTCCCGTGAAAAGCTGATGGCCTATGCCGAGCAACACGGCATTCCGGTCGAGATGAAACACAAGCTGGGCGGCTCTCCTTACTCGATGGATGCCAACCTGCTGCATATTTCCTACGAAGGCCGCCATCTGGAAGACCCGGCTGCCGAAGCCGAGGATTCCATGTGGCGCTGGACGGTGTCGCCCGAAGCCGCACCCGATGCCGCCGAATACCTCGACATCGAATTCGCCTGTGGCGACATCGTGGCGCTGAATGGTGAAAAAATGTCACCCGCAACCGTCCTCGCCAAACTCAACCAACTGGGCGGCAAACACGGCATCGGTCGTCTCGATCTGGTGGAAAACCGTTACGTCGGCATGAAGTCGCGCGGCTGCTATGAAACCCCCGGCGGCACCATCATGTTGAAGGCGCATCGCGCCATTGAGTCGATCACGCTGGACCGTGAAGTCGCGCATCTGAAGGACGAGCTGATGCCGCGCTACGCGTCGATGATCTACAACGGTTACTGGTGGGCGCCGGAGCGTATCGCGCTGCAAACCCTGATCGACACCACCCAGAAAACCGTCAACGGCTGGGTGCGCGTCAAACTGTACAAGGGCAACGTCATCGTGGTGGGACGCGACTCCAAGACCGACTCGCTGTTCGACCCGACCATCGCCACCTTCGAGGACGACAAGGGCGCATACGACCAGAAGGATGCTGCGGGCTTCATCAAGCTCAATGCGCTGCGCCTGCGCATCGCGGCCAAGCTACACCAGAAGTAATTATCTGATTTCATGGAGAAAACCATGATTTATGAAGTAAGCGGAGATATATTATTCAGCACTGCCAGAGTCATCGTTCAGGGCGTCGCCCCCAACGATGACTTTCACCACGGACTGGCCCTGCAACTGCGCGAACGTATGCCGGCGATGTACAAGGACTTCCGCCACCACTGCCAGACGAAACACCCCAAGCCCGGCGGCTTGTGGGACTGGACGAGTCCTGACGGTCGCCACATCGTCAGCCTGTTCACCCAGGATGCCGCCTACGACCACGGCAGCCACCCGGGACGCGCCAGCCTGAGCCACGTCAATCATGCGCTGCACGCCTTGCGCGCGCTGGCACAATCGGGGCAGATGACCAGCATTGCCCTGCCCCGCCTGGCCTGCGGCATAACGGGTCTGACCTGGACAGAGGTAAAACCGCTCATAGCACATCATCTGGGCGATCTTCACATCCCGGTGTATGTCTATTCGAGTTATCAAAAAGGCGTAAAAGCCCAAGAGCCAACTAAATAAGGAAAAACCATGTCGCAATTCGATAATGTCAGTGTGGTAAAACAAGGCAATGTGTATTTTGACGGCAAGTGTGTATCGCACTCGGTACTGTTCGCCGACGGCACGCGCAAGACAGTCGGTGTGATCCTGCCGAGCACCCTCACTTTCAATGTAGGCGTACCCGAAGTCATGGAGATCACCTCCGGCACCTGCCGCGTGAAGTTGGGCGATGCCGCCGAATTCACCACTTACCAGGCAGGCAGTCAGTTCTACGTTCCCGCCAACGGCAGCTTCGTGATCGAAGCCGATGACGTCGTAAACTACGTTTGCAGCTTCGGTTAAATTCAAAATAATTTTTAGTTTTATATTTGTTTAGCGGGAATACACCATGCCAAGCTTTGACATCGTTTCAGAAGTAGAAAAAGAAGAAGTTAAAAACGCGGTTGAGCAAACCAACAAGGAAGTGAGCACCCGCTTCGACTTCAAAGGTTCGAATGTGCGCGTAGAACAGGCCGAATTGAAGCTCACCATCTGGGCGGACAACGAATTTCAGCTTGAGCAGGCGCAGGATATTTTGAACGGTAAACTGACCAAGCGCGGCGTGGACATCAAGTGTCTGGAAATCAGCGAGAAAGTCGAAAAGGTCAGCGGCAACAAGATCAAGCGCGAATGTGAAGTCAAGGTCGGCGTGGAAATCGAACTGGCGAAGAAAATCGTCAAGCACATCAAGGAAAGCAAACTTAAAGTGCAGGCCAGCATACAGGGCGACACCGTGCGCATCACCGGCAAAAATCGCGATGACCTGCAAGAGGCAATAGCCTTCATCAAGAAGACTATCACCGACTTCCCCTTGCAATACCAGAACTTCCGCGACTGATGAATAACAGCATTACCGCCCGCGTCGAGTTCTCATTCAAGGGCGAGGACTACAGCTACACCGCCAGTATCGATCTGAATCAATTGCTGCTTCAGCACAGCAGCCTGCCTTCATTCCATGTGATTTTGGCGAAATTACACAAGATAGACACCTACTCCTATCTCTACGAGGTAATGGAAGCAACCGACATCGAATTTTCCAATCCGGCAGGGTGTGCTGCCAACTACCTGCTCGACGGCGAATTCGACCCATCAGCCCTGGCTGCCGACTGGCATACCGCCAAGGTGAGCGTGCTTTTACAGCCCATCGCAGAGCGCGAACTGGGCATCACCGATCTGAACCAGCATCCCGCGCTCAAGCGCGCCCTCGTGGCAGCCTACTATCTGGGAAGCAACGCATGAAAACCGCACTGGTGTTATTCGCAGAAGGCAGCGAGGAACTCGAAGCGATCACCATCGTGAACATTCTGCGCCGCGCAGGAGTGAGCGTCACGCTGGCCGGATTGACTGCAGGCGCGTTGCGCGGCAGCCGCGGCGTGACAATACAGCCGGACACTGCGCTGGATGCCGTGCTGCATGACAGTTTCGACATGATCATCCTGCCCGGCGGACAGCCCGGCACACGCAATCTGCAAGCCGATCAGCGCGTAGTGAATCTCGTCCGTCAAATGGCCGAGCAAGGGAAATATGTGGCCGCGATTTGTGCCGCACCGATGGTCTTGGCGACGGCTGGATTGCTGGATGGCAAACAAGCGACCTGTTACCCAACCAGTCTGGATGCCTTTCCCAATGTTGAACTGCAAACAACAGCACTCGCCGAAGATGGCCATATCATCACCTCACGCGGCCCCGGAACGGCCATGGATTTCGCACTGCTGCTGGCGGAACGCCTGGTTGGCAAGGCCAAACGTATTGAGGTTGAAGCCGGCCTGGTTCGCTGATTGCAAGCGCTACTGCACAAGTTACCGCCCTCCGTCACTGCACTGTTGCTGCAAGTCGCGGCAGCAGCCCTTACCCTGCTCGGCGGGCGGGCACTTGAATTTCAATTCACCCCACTGAGCTTTGCGCTTGCCTGCGGCCTGCTCGCCGCGAGCTTCAGCCACCTTGCCGGTCTGGCACGCTGGTGGCTGTTCATCCAGTTATGCTTTGCGCCCGCACTGGTGTTGATGCTCGCCTTCGACATTCCCCCCGGAATTTTTCTGACCGCTTTCCTGATCATGCTGGCGGTTTACTGGAGCACTTTCCGCACTCAGGTTCCACTGTACCTTTCCAGCAACAAGGTGTGGAATGCACTCGAAAACTTGCTCCCCTCCCACTCTGGGGGAGGGGTTGGAGGAGAGGGTTTTCGCTTCATCGACCTCGGTTCTGGCCTGGGTGGAGTCTTAACACACCTAGCGCGTATCCGCTCGGACGGACATTACACGGGCGTGGAATCCGCCCCGTTGCCGCTACTGTGGAGCTGGCTGCGCTGCAAGCCCTATCGCAATTGCAAAGTACACTGGGGCAGCATCTGGGATGAAAAACTGGCGGCCTGCAACCTGGCGCAATACGACGTGGTGTTCGCCTATCTCTCGCCCGTACCGATGGAACGGCTCTGGCACAAGGCACGTGCCGAGATGCGTCCCGGCTCGGTATTCATCAGCAGCACCTTCACCGTACCGGAACAAACGCCCTGTCAAACTCTGGAAATTGACGATCTGCACCATTCCACCTTACTGGTTTGGCGAATGTAGTCAGGAATCTACGCCAAAAAACGTATCACTGCCTCAGCATCGAACGGCCAGCCAAGCTCCGCACCGGCGCGCCGCAACACCGGGATGCGCGTGCCGTATTTTTCAAGCAAGCTGTCGTCATCGGCAATGTCGATAGCTACGGCGTGAACCCCGACCAACTGTAGCACGGCCTCCGCCTCATCGCACAAGTGGCAGCACGCGGTGCCGTAGAGTTCGATGACTGTCTGCACACTATCACTCACGCAGACTGATGATGCGCCAGCCATGCTGCTCGGCATGTTTACGCAGCGTCGCATCGGGATTCGCGGCAACCGGATGTTTTACCTTGCACATCAGCGGCAGGTCGTTGAGCGAATCGCTGTAGAAAGTGCTGTCAGCGAAGCTGTCCAGCGTCCAGTCGCGTGCGCTCAGCCAATTGTCCAGCCGGGTAATTTTCCCTTCACGGAAGCACGGCACATCGGCGACACGTCCGGTAAACTCGCCGTCCTTGTGTTCCGGCTCGGTGGCAATCAGATGTTCGATGCCAAATTCGCGGGCAATAGGCGCGGTGACAAAACTGTTGGTGGCCGTGATGATCACGCACACGTCACCCGCATCGCGGTGCTGTTGCACCAGGTTACGCGCAGACTGTGTAACCATGGGCATGACACTCTCACGCATGAATTGCTGATGCCATTCATCCAGTGTCTTGCGGGAATGGCGCGACAATGGCTTGAGCTGAAAATCCAGAAATTCGTATATATCCAGCGTGCCGGCCTTGTACTGATCGTAAAAAGCCTGGTTCTTCACCTCCAACAACTCGCGGTCAAGTACGCCGATCCTGATGAGGAATTGCGACCATTCAAAATCACTGTCGCCGTCCAGCAGGGTGTTGTCCAGATCAAATAGTGCAAGTTTCATTTCAATTCCAGTTCTTGTTGCATGACTTCTTTAAGTAAAGGTACCGACGGTGCGCGGTGCAAGCGCAGCGAATGTTCGTCCAGTGCATCCAGCACAGCCAGCAGACTCGGCAGGTCGCGCCGTCCGTGACGCAGCAGGTAGTGGGTGACTTCGGACGTAAGAGAGAATCCCCTAGCCTGCGCATGCTGTGCGAGCGCCTGCGACTTTTCTTCGTCGCTCAGGCCGTGCACCTGATACACCAGCCCCCAGCCCAGCCGGGTACGCAGATCGGGGCGCAGATCGAGATGCAGCGGCGATTGTCTGCCGCTCACCAGCAGCATGCCGCCATGCTCGCGTATCTGATTGTAAAGATTGAATAATTCAATCTGCCCTGCATCATCCAGACTTTCCACGTCATCAATCGCCACCACCTCAGCCTGCTCCGGCACACGACCTTGTGCATAGACAGCGCTGTGATGCGCATTTTGTGCGACGCTCACACAGGCCTGCAGTAAATGGCTCTTGCCGCTGCCGGTCTGTCCCCACACATAGATGCACCGCTCGCGGCTCTCGCCAACCAGGGCGTGTTGCAACACCGAGAGCAATTCCTGATTAGCGCCCGTCACGAAATTATCGAAGGTCGGCCACCAGTGGGGCGTGATATCGAGCAAGAGTTGGTTCATTATTTTTGATACATGCGACTGGATAAATACCATGTCTTACCGTGGCGCAGGCCTACCAGCAAAATCGCCGACATAGGCAAGGCCAGCAGGATACCGAAAAACCCGAATAACTGACCAAAAGCCAGCAAGGCAAAAATAACCAGCAGCGGATGCAGGCCGATACGTTCACCGACCAGCCAGGGCGTGACCAGCATCCCTTCGAGCATTTGCCCCGCGCCGAACATCACCCATACCCACAACACGCTGGAAAATTCCGTGAATTGCATCACCGCCGCGAGCGTAGCCAGCAGCAGGCCGATAATCATGCCCAGATAGGGTATAAACACCAGCGCACCGGCGATAATGCCGATGGGTAGTGCAAACTCCAGACCGACCAGCCACAACGTCACGCCATAAAATGCGCTCATCAACAACATCACGGAAATCTGGCCGCGCAAAAATTCCGCCAGCACGCAGTCCACCTCACTCCCTATTTCACGGACACTGGCGTGCCAGTGACGGGGAATCAGCCCGTCCAACTGGGCAAGCAGCACATTCCAGTCACGCAACAAGTAAAACATCGCCACCGGGATCAACAGCAGATTAACCAGCACAGCCAGAATTGCGCCGCCGCTGCTACCCAGCCAGGGCAGCAAACTTTTAGCCGCCCCGCCCGCACTCTGCCAGTGATTCATCAACAGGCCTTTCAGCGCCGTGTTGTCCCATTGAAAATCCGCGCCGAACCACTGTTGCAGCTGCGGCAACAGGCGCACGCGCACAGCCTCGATCAGGTCCGGCAAACGTGTCACAAACAGGCTGATTTCCTTTTCCAGCAACGGCAGCATAATCAGCAGCAATCCTGACGACAATAACAACAATGCCACCATCACCAGTACCACTGCCAGCGTGCGCGGCACTTTCATCACACACAGCCGCTGCACCAGCGGATTGCAGATATAGGCGAAAATAATCGCCGCCACAAACGGTGTAAGTATCGGGCTGAGCAGATATAACAGCAGCACGGCCAGCCCGACAAACAACAACCACTGCACAGCAGCAAAGCGAGATCTAGTCATTTCAGGTAAAATTCGCAAATAAAATTGTCCAGCACTTTATCCTGAAGAAAGCGAGAACTCAACTTGAACCAGCCAAATAACACTTATTCCGCCGCTCAAAGCGCAGGACTTTCCTATCGGGATGCAGGTGTAGACATCGATGCTGGCGATCAATTGGTCGAAAACATCAAACCCTATGCCAAGCGCACCATGCGCCCGGAAGTGCTTTCCGGCATCGGAGGCTTCGGCGGTCTGGTGGAAATCTCCAAGAAATACAAAGAGCCCGTGCTGGTTTCCGGCACCGACGGCGTCGGCACCAAGCTGAAACTGGCATTCGAGTTGAACATCCATAACACCGTCGGCATCGATCTGGTCGGCATGAGCGTCAACGACATTCTGGTACAAGGTGCCGAGCCTTTATTTTTTCTGGATTATTTTGCTTGCGGCAAGCTCGATGTGCCTGCCGCCACAGAAGTCATCAAGGGCATTGCCCATGGCTGCGAACAGGCGGGTTGTGCCTTGATTGGCGGAGAAACGGCTGAAATGCCCGGCATGTATCCGGTAGGCGAATACGACCTGGCCGGCTTCGCTGTCGGCGTGGTGGAAAAGGCCAACATCATCACCGGAGCCGACATTGCGCCTGGCGATGTGGTGCTGGGCATGGCCTCCAACGGCGCGCATTCCAACGGTTACTCGCTGGTGCGCAAGATTATCGAACGCAGCGAGTCTGATCTTTCCGCCAAATTTGACGGCGACCGTACCCTGAGCGACGTCATCATGGCGCCTACCCGCATCTACGTGAAACCACTGCTGGCATTGATGCAGAGCCTCACCATCAAAGGCATGGCACACATCACCGGCGGCGGCATTACCGAAAATGTGCCGCGCGTACTGCCTGAAAATGTGGTTGCCGACATCGACAGTACGTTGTGGCAGATGCCCAAACTGTTCCACTGGCTGCGCGAACAAGGCGGCGTGGCTGAACAGGAAATGTACCGCACCTTCAACTGCGGTATCGGCATGGTGGTCATCGTTTCCGCCAGCGATGCCGAGCAGGCTATCAGCCAGTTGCAGGAAGCGGGAGAGACCGTTCACCGCATCGGTATGATTCGTGCCAGGAATGGCGAAGAACATCAGACGCAAGTACGATAATTTGGAGTGCGCAGACTCGTCTGCGCAAAGCAGCGACACGTCGCTGCACTCCAGGCGACATCGCGCCGCAGTACTCCAAACCAAGACACCATGAAAAACATCGTCATTCTCATCTCCGGGCGCGGCAGCAATATGCAGGCGCTGCTGACAGCCAACGCCAACTATCGCATCGCGGCGGTGATCAGCAATCGGGCCGATGCGGGCGGACTGACTTTTGCGCAGGTACACGGTATTCCAACAGCGGTGGTGGCGCACCGCGACCACCCTGACCGCGACAGTTTTGATGCCGCGCTGGCGGAAGTCATTGATCGTTTCGAGCCTGACTTTGTGATTCTCGCCGGCTTCATGCGCATCCTCCGCGCCGGTTTCGTGACGCTTTATCTAGGCCGTTTGATCAACATCCATCCCTCGCTGCTGCCGTCCTACACCGGACTGCACACGCATGCGCGCGCACTACAGGACGGCGTGAAGATTCATGGCTGCACCGTGCATTTCGTCACGCCCGATCTCGACCATGGCCCCATCATCATCCAGGCTGCCATCCCCGTACTGGCAGACGACACCGAGCACACGCTGTCCGCCCGTGTATTACATGAAGAACACCGTATTTTTCCGCAAGCCGTACGCTGGCTGTGCGCCGGACAAATTGAACTAAGCAAAGACGCCAAGGTCATAAACCGCAGTCGCAATCAAGCCGGCCCGGCCTTGATTTCACCCGCACTGGAGTAAATATGAAGTGGATTTTGCAAACCATGGCGTGGCTGATGCTGTGCACCTCGGCCTATGCTGCGCCGCCTGACAAGGTGCAGGCGAGCTACGAAGTCTTCAGTCGCGGCATGAAAATCGGAAAGATAGACGAAACCTATACCCGCAGCAAGAATCACTACACACTGACCAGCACCACCACGCCACTCGGTCTGCTGGCCGTATTCAAACCCGGAAAAACTTACCTCAGCAGCAGCGGGTTAATTGAGAAACAGGGGCTGCGCCCGCAACACTTCACGTACAAACGTGAAGACAATCCTGAAAAAAACAGTCAGGCTGAATTCGACTGGGCAGCAGAAAAAATCATCCTGACGCATCAGACACAACGTACGCCACTCACTTTGCCAGACGGCACGCAGGATAGACTGAGTGCAATGTATCAATTCATGTTCCTTCAGCTTGAAACTAACAGCACTTTAAGTTTCGCAATGACTAACGGCAGTAAGCTGGACAATTATCACTACGCAATTGGCCCCCGCCAAAAAATCGATACACCGGCCGGGCAGTTCGACAGTCTGTATCTCGATAGCCAGGGAAAGCCGGGCGAAAATCGCACTGAAATCTGGCTGTCCACGCAAAAATACAATTTCCCTTGCAAAATGATCATCACCGATGCCAACGGCGATCAGTTCACACAAATACTGAGTACGCTGCACATCACGCCGTGACCGCCTGACTGCGCATGCATCTCACCCGCCTGTTGCGCGTTAACCCGTCCGCCGTAAGGATTGCGCTTGCCATTGCCTTGTCGCTGCTGATACACGCCGTGCTGCTGTTCGGCCCCAAACTGGTCGAACTCGAACCCGCCGCAATACCGCTGCCGCCGCTCATCGCCAGACTGGAGCCGCTCCCCCAACCGGCGCCCAAACCCGTTCCCAAACCACGTCCCAAACCGCCCGCTGCACGACCGCCCGCGCCCGTCAGCATCCAGACTGCCGCTGTTGCGGAACAGGCAGTCGCACCCGTGGAAACCGTTGCGCAAGGCGTCGAGGGAGCGCCAGCGGTTGAGGAGGTGCCGACGGTTGAAGAGCTGCCAGCGGTTGAGAAAAACACCCCCCCGCTGCCCAGGCACGCGCAGCTGACCTACATCGTTTACAAAGGCACCGATTTTGCGGTCGGTGAAGCGCGTCACCGACTGGAAATCGGCGAGGATAACAGTTACACCCTGCAAGTTGACATAAACACCACGGGCATCGCCAGTTTCTTCAAAGCATTCGAGCTGACACAGCGGAGCAGCGGCACGGTTAATGCGCGGGGACTGCGTCCCGATGCATTCAGCGAAAACCGGATTACCGCGAAAGGAAATCAGGCATTAACCGCCCAGTTCGACTGGGAGAACAGCAAACTGGAATTTTCCAATGGCAACCATTCCATGCTGCCTGATCAGGCGCAAGATATTCTCAGCTTTTTATACCAATTCTCGCAATTGCCGCTGAATCTGCCCACGCTGACCGTGCATGTCAGCAATGGTAAGAAACTGGAAAGCTATCAACTGTCCATCGGTGAAGAACAACAACTCCAGACCCGCCTTGGTCAAATTCGTGCTCTGCCGCTGCACAAAATCCACGCCCCCGGCGAAGAAGGACTGGATATCTGGCTGGGACTGGAATATCGATTACTGCCCGTCAAAATACGACAAATTGACAGAAATGGCGATATTGTCGGTGAAATGGTGATCTCCGACATACGGGTATCTGAAGACTAGGAGCAATAAAGGGGGAAGGGGAAAGGGACCGCCCCTTCCCACTTCCCACTTCCCACTTCCCACTTCCCACTTCCCACTTCCCACTTCCCACTTCCCCCTTTCACTCAGAAACAGGAGCTTCAGCTCCGTTGTTTCGTGGGAATGCCCTTGCGGCTTCACCCTTCCCAGTTCTTAACTGTTAAACTCCGCACCTGAACAATGAAACGAAACCTGTCATGCTTATCACCGAATACCGCTTAGACCTCGTCATCCTCGCGCTGCGCACCATTTTGCCGCTGGAACATCCCGCCGACACCACCTTGCGCTATTTCTTCAAGAACGAGCGCATCGGCTCGAACGAGCGCGCACTGGTCGCCGAAACCGCCTTCGGCGTGTTGCGCCACCGCTTGCTGCTGGAAGCTTCCTGTGACGGCCGCGCTACACCGCGCCGCATGGCGCTGGCCTATCTGGTCAAGTTCGGCGGTTATAACCTGCGCGAAATCCAGCCGGTACTCAAACGCGATGAAGCGGAATGGCTGGCAACGGCCAAAGGCGTGCAATATGAAGGCCAGCCGCTGTCGGTGCAGGCCGAACTGCCTGAATGGCTGATAGAAAAAATGCGCGCGTCCTACTCGGACGAGGAAATCCTCGTGCTGGGGCAAGCCATGCAACTGGGTGCGCCGCTGGACATACGCGTCAACACCCTGCTGGCAAAACGCGAAGAGGTGTTGCTGCAACTGCAAGAACAAAATATCGATGCGACTGCAACACCCTATTCGCCGATCGGCATCCGCCTCAAGGAAAAAATCCCGCTGAACAAGGACGAGCTGTTCACGACGGGTAAAGTCGAAGTGCAGGACGAAGGCAGCCAGTTGCTGGGATTCCTGTTAGCGCCCAAACGCAACGACATGGTGGTGGATTTCTGCGCAGGCGCAGGCGGCAAGACACTGATGCTCTCGGCGCTGATGAATTCGCAGGGCCGTCTCTATGCGATGGATGTCTCCGAGAAACGTCTGGCCAATCTCAAGCCGCGACTGAAACGCTCGGGCGCGTCCAACATCCAGCCGATGCTGATCGCACACGAGAATGACCTCAAGGTAAAGCGCCTGGCAGGCAAGATAGACCGCGTACTGGTGGACGCACCGTGCAGCGGTTTGGGCACTTTGCGCCGCAATCCCGATCTTAAATTTCGCCAGTCACCCCAGAGCATTGCCGAGCTGAACCAGAAACAGAGTGCCATTCTGGCCTCGGCCAGCCGTTTGTTGAAAAAAGGCGGCCGTCTGGTCTATGCGACTTGCAGCATACTGCCGGAAGAAAATCAGCACATCGTGCAAGCCTTCCTGGCATCGCATCCCGACTTCAAACTGCTGCCCGCCGGTGAAATATTGCAGCAACAGAAAATTGCTATGGAGATGGGCGACTATCTGGAACTGCGCCCCAACCTGCATGCTACCGACGGATTTTTTGCGGCGGTGCTCGAACGCATCTGATCCAGCCCGGTTATTGAAGACTGACAAATGACACCGGGGCGCGATAGTTTTGACTGAGTGGCAAGCCACAAGTCGCTGCTAAAATCGCGCCCCGGTGTCATTACTGCTCCGCTGAACAGGAAAACCTTAAAACGGTATGTCGTCGTCGAAGTTATCGAAGCCACTCTTGGCTGCGGGTGCCGGTCTGGCCGCAGGGGCGGAGGCACGTGCAGGGGCTGGCTGATTTTCTTCGACCACTTCGAAACTGCCTGCACCAGAAGACTTGCCGCCGATCATTTGCATCCGGTCTGCGATGATTTCGGTGGTATAGCGTTCCTGCCCGTCCTTGTCCTGCCACTTGCGTGTCTGGATACGCCCCTCAACATAAATCTGCGAACCCTTTTTCAGATACTCGCCGACAACTTCAGCTTGCCTTCCAAAAAATGAAACACGATGCCATTCAGTCTTTTCCTGCTTGGTTCCGCTTTTATCCTTCCAGGTATCTGTGGTTGCCAGTGTGATATTTGCAACGGCTTCTCCACCTGGCATATATCTCACCTCTGGGTCTTTTCCAAGGTTACCGATCAAAATTGCCTTATTCACTGATGCCATTTTTTTGCTCCCTTTGTCACGCGCCAACTAGCAATAGTTTCCGGCGCTCAATAATCAATAAAAACACACTACTACAAAAAAACATCCAGGCGCAGGCGCCTGCACTTAATCCTCAGTCTTTTTTCGTTCCACCAGCAAGGAATACAATCTGCGGCTATCCACGCGCAGTACGGTAAAAACAAGATCGCCGAAATGAAGGCGATCGCCGCATTTTGGAAGCTGCCCGGCAGCCTTGAGCACTAAACCACCCACAGTATCGCAATCTTCATCGCTGAAATCCGTGCCGAGCGCTTCATTGAAGTTCTCAATCTCAGTATCGGCCTTAACGCGGTAGTGCCCCGTGTCATCGGCGATGATATTATCCTCGTCCTCATCGAAATCGTATTCGTCTTCGATGTCGCCGACAATTTGTTCCAGTACGTCCTCTATCGTTACCATGCCCGACACGCCGCCATATTCGTCCACCACCAGCGCAATGTGGTTGCGATTGCTGCGAAAGTCGCGCAACAGCACGTTCAGGCGTTTCGATTCCGGCACAAATACCACCGGGCGCAGCATATCGCGCACATCGAACTCTTCCCCGGCGTAATAGCGCAACAAATCCTTGGCCAGCAGGATGCCGATGATGTTGTCCTTGTCGCCCTCGATCACCGGAAAGCGTGAGTGCGCCGCCTCAATGACAAAAGGAATGAATGCCTCGGGCGGCTGTATGATATCAATGACATCCATTTGTGCACGGGGGATCATGATTTCCCGCACCTGGCGTTCAGAAACCTGCAATACGCCTTCCATCATGGACAGCGCGTCAGCATCCAGCAGATTATTTTCGTAAGCGCCGTGCAGCAGTGTGACCAACTGCTCCCGGTCTTCAGGTTCGCGCAGCAGCAGCGCGGAAAGACGTTCCAGCAAGGTGGGCTTGTGACTCTCGGGGTCATCCATTTTTGGTCAGGTTTCTTGATAAGGATCAGGATAGTGCAATCTTACCATTAACGCGGTTTCCAGTGCTTCCATCTCTGCTGCCTGCTCATCATTCTCATGGTCATAGCCTTGTAAATGCAATGCGGCGTGAATGGCAAGGTGCGCGTAATGAGATTGCAGGTTCTTGTTTTGCGCTGCGGCTTCCCTTTCAATCACGGGCGCGCAGATAACCACATCACCGGACACGACTCCGGTATCGTCATACACGAAGGTCAGCACGTTGGTCGCATAGTCCTTGCCGCGATACGCCTTGTTCAGTTCCCGCCCCTCGATCTCATCGACGATACGCAACGTCATGCACACATCACGCTGCAACGCTATTTTGATCCAGCGCCGCCATTGCGCTCGCGTCGGCAAGGATGTCGCAGCACTTACGTACTGAACCGTGAGTGACAAGCCGGGCTTGCCGGGCACCGCGTTCATTCGGGGTTCCCCGTCAATTCGCCGCGCAACGTATGTCTGACCACTTCGGTCACGCCCACTTCCACGAAGCGCCCTATCATGCCGGGCGAGCCACGGAAATTGATCACGCGGTTGTTGTCCGTACGCCCAGCCAGCTCCAGCACATCCTTTTTTGATATTCCCTCCACCAGCACGCGCTGCACGCTACCCAGCATGGACTGAGCAACGCCCGATTCCTGTTCTGTAATGCGGTCTTGCAAACGTTTCAGGCGCGCCGCTTTCACCTCATGCGGCGTATCATCGCGCATCTCAGCGGCCGGTGTGCCGGGGCGCGGACTGAACAAATAGCTGAAACTATTATCGAAACCGACTTCCTCGATCAGCTTCAGTGTCGCCTCAAAATCCTGCTCGGTTTCACCGGGGAAGCCCACGATAAAATCCGAAGTGATGCAAATATCAGGGCGCACGGCGCGCACACGGCGAATGATGGATTTGTATTCCAGCACAGTGTGACCGCGCTTCATCGCAGCCAGCACGCGATCCGAACCCGACTGCACCGGCAGATGCAAATGGCTGACCAGCTTGGGCGTGGTCGCATACACATCAATCAGGCGCTGACTCATATCCCGCGGGTGTGAGGTCGTATAGCGGATGCGCGCTATCTTCGGCAGCTCGGCGATGGCCTGCAACAAATAGGCAAAATCCACCGTATCGTCATCATCGGTTGCGCCTGCATAGGCATTGACGTTCTGGCCGATCAGCGTCACCTCTTGCACGCCCTGCGCAATCAGCTCCGCTATGTCCTTCATCACATCGGCCAGCGGACGCGACACCTCTTCGCCGCGCGTATAGGGCACGACACAGAACGTACAATATTTGCTGCAACCTTCCATGATGGCGACGAATGCAGAGCCGGAACTGGTCTGCGGGGCAGGCAAATGATCAAATTTCTCAATTTCCGGAAAGCTGATATCCACCTGCGGGCGTCCCGTGTCTCGCCGTGCCTGTATCAGCTGCGGCAGACGATGCAAAGTCTGCGGCCCGAACACCACGTCCACGTAAGGCGCGCGTTTGATGATCGTCTCCCCCTCCTGACTGGCGACACAGCCACCCACGCCGATCAGCAGATCAGGCTTGGCCAGCTTGAGCGGACGCACGCGCCCCAGATCGGAAAATACCTTTTCTTCTGCCTTCTCGCGTATCGAACAGGTGTTAAACAAGATGACGTCGGCCTCGTCGATCTTGTCTGTCTGCTCCATTCCTTCGCAGGCACGCAACACGTCCGCCATCTTGTCCGAGTCATACTCGTTCATCTGGCAGCCATAGGTCTTTATATAGAGTTTTTTCAACACGCTGAAATCATACCTTGATAGTAAAAAATAATTAGAATCGCCCCTGGCCCGGGTAAATCAACGCATTATCCCTAAGCCGAACAAGCCGGAACCAAACTTGTAGGTCGGGATTTATCCCGACGTTTTTGCTTCATTCAACACGTCTTGTCGGGATAATGCCGCAAGGGCATTTCCACGGAATATAAGCGATGAAACCACTTTATTCCTGAATAAAATCCCGACCTACGAAA
>JAUSLX010000080.1 GCA_030645775.1 Gallionella sp.
GCCTGTACCTCGGCCAGTCTTGAACCCTCTTATGTGTTGCGCGCGCTGGGGCGCAGCGATGAACTGGCACACAGCTCGATACGTTTTTCCATAGGACGCTTCACCACTATAGAGGAAGTCGATTACGTGATTGCCTTGATGAAGAGCAAAATCGACAAGCTGCGCGAATTGTCGCCGCTGTGGGAAATGTACCAGGATGGCATTGATCTGAACACCGTGCAGTGGGCTGCACACTAAAACGTGAAATGTGAAACGTAACCCTCCCGACAGGGAGGGTGGCGCGAAGCGCCGGGTGGGCATCACATTTCACGTTTCACTTTTCACAGCGACGAAGGAGCATCAAAATGGCATACAGCGAAAAATTATTGGATCATTATGAAAACCCCCGCAACGTCGGCTCGTTTGCCAAGGACGACGAAGGTCGGGGTACCGGCATGGTGGGCGCACCGGCCTGCGGTGACGTGATGAAATTGCAGATCAAGGTCGGCCGTGACGGCATCATCGAAGATGCCAAGTTCAAAACCTATGGTTGCGGCTCGGCAATTGCGTCCAGTTCACTGGTGACCGAATGGGTCAAGGGCAAGACGGTAGATCAGGCGTTGCAGATCAAAAACACCCAGATCGCTGAAGAACTGGCATTGCCGCCGGTTAAAATCCATTGCTCGATTCTGGCAGAAGATGCCATCAAGGCCGCAGTGGCGGACTACAAGTCCAAACATGGCGCAAATGTGGAAACATCGGCTTGTACAGGCAGTTGCTAAACAGCAGGGAGAATAAATCATGGGCGTTACACTGAGCGTAGCAGCGGCAAAACATGTGCAAAATTTCATCGCCAAGCGTGGCAAGGGCATCGGCCTGCGCATCGGTGTGCGCACCAGCGGGTGTTCAGGCATGGCGTACAAGCTGGAGTTTGCCGATGCAGCAGAAAACGATGATTTGCAATTCGTCAGCCATGACGTGACGGTGCTGGTCGACCCCAAGAGCCTGCCCTATATTGAAGGCATGCAACTGGATTACACCCGCGAAGGACTGAATGAAGGTTTCAAGTTCAATAACCCCAACGTGAAAGATGCGTGCGGTTGCGGCGAGAGTTTTCAGGTTTGACGCACGGCTTCGACTCACCCCAAAATCATTTTCAACTGTTCGGGATTCCGGCGTCCTATCAACTGGATAATGCGCAGCTTGAACTTGCATTTCGCGCCTTGCAGGCGCAGGTTCATCCCGACAAGTCGGCTCACTTGTCCGATATCGAACAACGCATCGCGATGCAGCGTTCCACGCTGGTCAATGAGGCGTATCAGACCTTGCGCAGCCCGATACGCAGGGCGCGCTATATATTAGCGCTGCAGGGTGTGGATACTCAGGAAGAAACCAATACGGTCATGCCGCTGGAATTTTTGATGGCGCAGCTGGAATGGCGCGAAGCGGTGGCCGATGCACAGCAGGCACGCGATGCAGAGGCGCTCGGGCGGCTCGAAGCGCGCATGAAGGATGAGACTGACGAACTCGAAGCCATGCTGGCAGTTAAAATCGATGGCGAACATGACTACGCAGTTGCCGCCGGGCTGGTGCGCAAATTGCGTTTCATGGAAAAACTTGCGGAAGAGATAGATTCCGCTTACGACGCGATAGACTTGTAGGGTGGGCATGACTTTTGCCCACGCTTTCATAATTCGCTTATACAATCAACGACACGCGTGGGCATTTTATGCCCACCCTACGATTTAATATGGCTCTTCTTCAAATTTCCGAACCCGGTTTAAGCACAGCCCCTCATCAGCACAGGCTGGCGGTGGGCATTGATCTGGGCACGACCAATTCGCTGGTAGCGACGGTGCGCAACGGCATCAGTGTGGTGCTTAACGATGAACATGGTCGCGCGATGCTGCCTTCGGTGGTGCGTTATGCGCTTGATGGGCGCGTGGCGGTGGGCGAATCGGCTCAGGCAGCGCAGAGCGATGACCCGGTCAATACCATTGTTTCGGCGAAACGTTTCATGGGCCGTGGCCTGGCAGATATTGGCGACACCAGCCGCTTGCCGTATCGTTTTGTGGAAGTTCCTGCTTCGGGGCAGACAGGGCAGGGCGGCATGGTGCAACTGCGCACGGTGGCCGGGGCAAAGAGTCCGGTCGAAGTGTCCGCAGAAATTCTCAAGGTGTTGCGCGCACGCGCTGAAGCTGCATTGGGTGGCGAACTGGTGGGCGCAGTGATCACCGTGCCGGCCTACTTCGACGATGCACAGCGCCAGGCCACCAAGGATGCTGCAAAACTCGCGGGATTGAACGTGTTGCGCCTGCTTAATGAACCGACGGCGGCGGCGATTGCTTACGGTCTGGATAACGCCTCCGAAGGTGTGTATGCAGTTTACGACCTGGGGGGTGGCACATTCGACATTTCCATTTTGCGCCTGTCGCGTGGCGTGTTTGAGGTGTTGTCGGCGAATGGTGATTCGGCGCTGGGCGGCGATGATTTTGACCAGCGTATTCATTGCTGGCTGCTGGAAAAAAATCAGCTTTCCGCACTCAGTCCGCAAGACACCCGTTTGCTGCTGACGCTTGCTCGTTCCGCCAAGGAGCAGCTTACCGAGCACGAGGAGGCATGCATTACGGCGGTGTTATCCAGCGGTGAGGTGATCAATAACGTGCTGACTCAGGATGAATTTGAGTCCCTGTCGAAAAATCTGATACAACGCACCCTGCAACCTTTGCGCCGTGCGTTGCGCGATGCCAGGCTCAGCGTTGCTGACGTCAAGGGCGTGGTGATGGTCGGCGGTGCGACACGCATGCCGCAAGTGCAGCATGCAGTGGGTGAGTTCTTCGGGCAAACACCGTTGACCAATCTTGACCCCGACAAAGTCGTGGCGTTGGGGGCGGCGATACAGGCCAATTTGCTGGCGGGCAACCAAAGTCGCGATGACTGGTTGTTGCTCGACGTGATTCCGCTGTCGTTAGGGCTGGAAACCATGGGGGGGCTGGTGGAGAAAATAATCCCGCGTAACACCACCATCCCGACGGCACGGGCACAGGAATTTACCACCTATAAAGACGGTCAGACCGCGATGAGTCTGCATGTAGTGCAGGGCGAACGCGAGCTGGTGAGTGATTGCCGTTCGCTGGCAAAGTTCGAACTGCGCGGCATTCCCGCGATGGTGGCAGGAGCCGCACGCATACGCGTTACGTTTCAGGTGGACGCGGACGGGCTGTTAAACGTGGCGGCGCGCGAGATGGGCTGCGGGATCGAAGCGGCTATCGTCGTCAAGCCATCCTACGGATTGTCTGACGCCGAAATTACCCGCATGTTGCAGGATTCTACCCAACATGCCCAGGACGATATGCAGGCACGTGCTTTGCGTGAACACCAGGTTGAAGCTAATCAATTGCTCGAAGCGGTTGGGCACGCGCTGGAACAGGATGGCATGTTGCTGGAGGCAGGGCAGCGTATGCGTATCGAGACGCAGATGAGGGTGTTGCGCGATACTTTGCTGCTCACCGATCAACGCGAACTAAAACGTGCTATTTCAGCATTGAATGAAAGCACCGTCAGTTTTGCGCAGGCGCGCATGGACAAGAGCGTCTCGCAGGCGCTGGCGGGCAAGAATATTTCTGATCTGGAGGTCAAGTAATGCCGCAAATCATCGTATTACCGCATGAAGAGCTGTGCCCCAGGGGTGTTTTGTTCAATGCGGATAGCGGCATTTCAATTTGTGACGCTTTATTGCAAAACGGCGTCGCAATTGAGCATGCTTGCGAAAAATCCTGTGCTTGCACCACCTGTCACGTGATCATCCGCGAGGGGCTGGGTTCCCTTAATCCGGCCGATGAACTCGAAGATGATATGCTCGACAAGGCTTGGGGTCTGGAGCCGAACTCGCGCCTGTCCTGTCAGGCGCTGGTGGCGGATAGCGATCTGGTCGTTGAAATTCCGAAATACACCATCAATATGGTCAAGGAAGGCTGATATGAAGTGGATAGATGTGCGCGACATTGCGATCGCATTGAGTGAAAAATTTCCCGACACCGATCCCCGCAGCGTGCGTTTTGTCGAGCTGCATAACTGGGTCGTCGATCTCGATGGTTTCGATGACGATCATGGTCATGGCGGCGAAAAAGTGCTGGAGGCGATACAGGCGACCTGGATAGACGAGGCTGACTGACATGCTGAAGCGGCGTATCACCAACAACTGGTTGTATCTGGCGGGTTTCCTGTTCGCCAGCGGTTTGATGGGTTTCGGGCTGTATTTGCAGTACGTCAAACATCTGGATCCCTGCCCGCTGTGCATGGTGCAGCGTGTGATTTTCATCGCCATCCTGGCACTCTTCCTGCTCGCCGCAACGCACGGCCCCGGGCGTCTCGGGGCACGCATCTACGCAGTATTGATTGGATTGCTGTCTGTCACCGGTGTTGCGGTCGCTGCGCGCCATATCTGGATACAAAACCTTCCCAAAGACCAGGTGCCTGCCTGCGGTCCCGGCCTCGACTACATGCTGGAAACCATGCCGATGGCCAAGGTATTGAAAGAGTTGCTGCACGGTTCCGGCGAATGTGCGGAAAAGGGTTGGAGCTTCCTTGGCTTCGGCATTCCTGAATGGTCGCTACTGTGCTACCTGGTGCTGGGTAGCTGGGCCGTGCTGATTGCGCTCAGGGGAAAATCTTAACCGCCTGACAGCTGTCACTCGTCAGGTGCGGGACAAACGAGACACTCCCGTCGCTCACGACATGCAGCTATCCGGCAAGCAATTCAGTGGGTCTAATTTCTCCAGTCACTCCTATGGAGACGAATAGAACCGTGGGAAGCTGACGCTCCAGAGTGACTGCCAAATCATGGCCTGTCAAAGTGCTAAGGAAATGCTGATTTATTCACCCAAACTGTCATTGCGAGCGTAGCGTGGCAATCTAGGCAGACTGTCGGTTGATATTTTCTGGAGCATGTTGTTCCCCTTTTAGGTTGGCGGATTCAAAATCAGACCACGATTTCACCAGTACCTCAAGCCCGCTTTTTTTAGCCGCATACGCACCCGCGTTGCAAATAGTAACGCTTGACGATACTAATGCAAAGAGTTACATTTACACAGCAAAATTAATCCTGACCAAGCCAGCAAACTAACGCCGTGATGGCGCTGTGAAAGGAAACCACAATATGATCAAATCATTTGCTGACAAGGCTACGGCTGCGGTGTTTGACGGACAGTTTGCCCGCAAACTTCCGCATGAGATTCAGGCGAAAGCCCGGCGGCAACTCAAGCTTATTGATGCCACGAGCAAAGTCGAAGAATTACGCCTACCGCCCGGCAACCGACTCGAACAGCTAACTGGCAATCGAACAGGGCAATGGAGCATCCGCATCAACGACCAATGGCGTATCTGTTTCAACTGGGAAGACGGGCACGCCACAGATGTGGAAATCGTCGATTACCACTAGATGGAACAACTAGCCATCCCAGTAAGCAACCCATAAACGGTTGCCAACTGGTTGGTTATAGGAGAATGAAATGAGTATTCAGCGCGAAGAATTGAACAACATGAAGTGGGGCAACGTCGTCACCGGCGAGCGGCTTGCGCCCGTGCATCCCGGTGAAATCCTGTTGCATGACTTCATCAAACCCATGGGACTGACCCGCTACAAGGTCGCAAAATTTACCAGCGTTCCCCAGCGCCGCATAGATGAAATCTGCACCGGCAAACGCGCCGTCACCGCCGACACCGCGATGCGCCTTGGCCGTTTGTTTGGCATGTCCCCGCAAACCTGGATGAACCTGCAAACACAGTACGATCTGGAAATCGCCGAAAACGAACTGGGTGACAAAATCGACCAAGAGGTTATGCCGATAGCGGCGTAGCGTGTTATTCGTGATTCGGCGGTGCGTGGTAATTGTTTAATATCCTTGGGAGTGTGAAATGAATCGAACAAAGGTGGAAAAAACAGAAACCTATGCAGCAGTCGATGAAAGCGGGAACGCATACGACATAGACATATGGACAACATTTACCGAACACAATCCGGTACACGGTTCTGCGCAATGGGTTTCTGGTGGCGAGGCTCATCAGATGAAAAACGGCAACCACGTCAATGTGAACAACGATGGCACGCTCGTTGATGTGCTAACAGGCCTGGTCATGCGCCGCGTCTCGACGTGACCAGTACCACTCTTTTTTTCGTTGATAGAACCTCATGACTGACAAAAGAGATACATCAAGATGCTGGCGTTTCATTCAGAAAATACAATTCGAACACGGCCCCTTTAATTTATGCAATTGTTTATAATCCGGTGCGTATAACCAGCCTGCAGGAGGCCAACATGAACACCATTGTTATTGAACACGTCAGCGTTAGCGAGCTACCCAAGGCGTGGGTGGCTCAATTGAGCCAGCCTCTTACCAATCGTGTCACTGTTCGAATAGAAGAAGAAAGCTTGCCTGCGGACAATGCAGAGCAAAGTAGCCAACCCAACCCTCTGTTTGGATTATGGCGTGATCGAGATGAAATGAAAGACGTGGATGCTTACGTTAGGGCGCAACGGGCATCGCGTTTTTAAATCATGCTGATTGATTCCGATATTCTGATATGGCTTACTCGCGGTCACGTGGGAGCGCAAGCGGTGCTAGGTAAAATTAAGCCGTGGCGAATTTCGAGTGTGACCTATATTGAACTGGCTCAGGGATGCCGCAATCAGCAGGAACTCAAGCAAGTTAAACAAGGCTTACTCGCAGCCGATACCGAAATTATTCCCATCACCGCGAATATCAGTTCACGCGCAATGACGCTGATTGATGAATACGCGCTGGCAAGTGGACTGCGTTTGGCCGATGCGCTCATTGCTGCCACAGCACTTGAAACAGATCTGACATTGCTGTCAGCCAATACCAAACACTTCAAACCCATCAAGCACCTTAAGATTAAAGGGTTTGATCCAGAGGCATAATTCAAATAAGCCTAAGCGAATAAATCAATGCGACCCAGGCCCCTTTGAATTGCGCCGAGTACGCGAAAAACTAAGCACCTCTCACATTGAAGCCGCCACTATAGACTTACCCTTGATTTTCAAGAAAGAGCAAACACCAATAGCTGTGGCAGCCGCCAGCACGCATGAAATTATCAACTTCTCATCAAATCTGAATACCAAGGGGAATATCTCATG
>JAUSLX010000084.1 GCA_030645775.1 Gallionella sp.
ATTGAAGATCTGTGGGCTTTCAATGAAGAAGTCGTGGCGCGCGCCATTGCAGCCAGCCTGATTCCGATCATCAGCGGTGTGGGCCACGAGACAGATTTTACCATTGCCGATTTCGTCGCCGATGAACGCGCTCCCACCCCCACTGCCGCCGCGCAGCGTGTCGTGCCGGACAGACTGGCCTTATTGCAAGGTTTGCGTGATACGGCGCAGCATCTGCAGCGCGCGCAGCGCAACCGCTTGCAGAACGCCATGCAGGCACTGGATTATTTGCAGCGTCGTCTGATTCATCCCGCACAACAGTTGCAACGCCAGAGTTTGCTGCTGGGGCAGTTGCAACAACGCTTGCAGCGCAGTTATGCCCATGCCCGGCAACAGCAGCAGTGGCACTGCCAGTCATGGGCACTACGCCTGCGCGGCGCGGGCAGTGACTTCGAGCGCTTGCTGGATAAACAGGCGCACCTGTCGGAACGGTTGGCAAACTCGATGCGCAGCTTGCAAATGCAGCGCCTGTCGCGTCTGGATAATGTCGCGCAACAGCTGGTTTTGCTCGACCCGCAGCAGGTTTTGGCGCGTGGCTATAGTCTGGTGCAGGATGAGAAGGGTAATCTGGTGTCGGATGCGCGCGAATTGCTGGCCGGAGAGGAACTACGTATCACCTTTGCGCATGGCTGGGCGCGGACTGAAGTGAAACAGCAGGGCGGCGATGAGACAGTGTGACGGGCTTGCATGTTGCTTTCAATATCAGAGTTACATGGATAATATTATCGGGTAGAGTACGACCCCGATTCTTATTGAATTGATGGATGATTTGCATCGCTGCGGCCATCCACAGGCGCCACCCACATTTAGCGGTAAGGAATTTAAATGAAACTGAGTTTATGGCCCACCCCTTTTTATTATCAATTTGCGGAAGATCTGGAAGCGTTCGACAGCGAACCCTGCCTGGTCATCTCCAATGACAATCAAGAGCTGTTCGGGGATTTGACTCGGTTTTCTCCCGAAGAAGGTGTCTTTGAAATTCTGCCCTTCAAGGGCGTGGTTTCCAGACCGACAGCCGAGTCGATTACTTATTTGCGCCTGTTGCACCCGGTGCATCTGGTCAAAAAGGCCGAATTCATCGATCAGTCGGCCGAGGAGCTGTTCAGCCCTTCCGAGAAGCAGAGTTGCTCCATTATGTTCAACAATGGTAAACGACTGGACGGAGAGACGGTCGGTTTCGCGATTGATATAACCGGACTCTATCTTTATCTGGTTCATACCTCAGACTCGGTTATTCGCTGTTTTATTCCTGCGCAATCGATCAAACAGTACCAGATCGGTAAAAAGATCGGCCAGATGCTGGTTGACGAAAAAATTGCTACCCATCAGGAAATTACTTCCGGGCTTGAGAAACAGGAACAGTTGCGCCACCAGAAGCTGGGCGAATACCTGACCAGCGAGCAGATCGTTACTTCGGAGCAGCTGGTAAAGGCGCTGGATCGTCAGCACGGAACAGTCATGAGGCTGGGAGATGTGCTGTTGCAGGAAAAGCTGATTACCCCGGAGGTGCTGCAACAGGCGCTGGACAAGCAGCAGACGGATAAAAAACTGGCGCTCGGGGAAATATTGATCAACATGGGCGTGGTCAATGCGGAAGTCGTTCAGAGCATGTTGGCCAAGAAGCTGGGCATTCCCTTTGTGAACGTCAGAAAGTTCTACATCGATCCCA
>JAUSLX010000095.1 GCA_030645775.1 Gallionella sp.
GGTATGGCATGGAAGGCGCGGTACAGGAAAGACGAGCCGTCAACCAGAAGCAATGTTTTACTGTTTGAATTACCGAGACTCATTTCATTCGTTTTCATATTTGATAATTGTAAGGTGCTGACATGAGCAATATACCGAAACTGCCTATACCCGACGCTCCGGAAGCATGGGATGCCAAAGAGGCGTGGCGGGTGTTCGGCATTATGTCAGAATTTGTTTCCGCTACCGACCGGCTTGCGCAGATCCATCCCGCTGTCAGCATTTTCGGCAGCGCGCGCACCAAGCCGCATCAGCCCTATTACCAGCTCACCGAAGAAATTGCTCGCCTGCTGTCCGATGCGGGTTTCTCGGTGATCTCAGGCGGTGGCCCCGGCATCATGGAAGCGGCCAACAAGGGCGCGTTCTACGGCAAGTCGCCCAGCGTCGGTCTGAATATTCAGTTGCCGCACGAACAGTCTAACAACCCGTACCAGAACATCAGCCAGTCTTTCCAGCACTTTTTCGCGCGCAAGGTGATGTTTGTCAAATTCGCCCATGCCTATGTCGTCATGCCCGGCGGCTTTGGCACACTGGATGAATTGATGGAAGCCCTGACGCTGGTGCAAACCGGCAAGACGCGCCGCATACCTATTATTCTGGTAGGGACAAAATTTTGGGGCGGCATGCTGGAGTGGTTCAAAACCGCGTTAATGGAAGAACAGGTCATCAACCCGGAAGACATGAATCTGATCCAGCTTATAGACAAACCGCAGGATGTGGTCAGCGCGATCTTCAAACACTACGAATCATCCGGTTTCGAGCCCAGCGAGGCGGAGCGCGAACGCCAGCTTTATCTGTAACCTCGTTCAACAGGCCGCCATCTCATCAGCGGGGCGCAAACGAACTTATAAAGTTCGCCGGTTTATCGGCTAAAATGCACATATTCCAATTCACGGGACCGCAATCATGCGCTTCTTATCCTTGTTACTGTTGAGCGGCTTTTCCATTTCAGCACTTGCGGCCAACCCCGTTCCCGGCAATCTTGAGCCGCTGCCACGCCCTCCTGCATTCATGCCTGAGCCGGAATCGTCAGGCAATGACGAAGCGGAAGTCACCATTATCAAACAGACCGAACTGACCGTTGAGGAATATCGCTCGGGCGGGCGCTTGTACATGATCAAGGTCATTCCGAAAATCGGCCCCCCTTACTATCTGGTGGATGATCGTGGCGATGGTAAATTTGCCCGCCAGGAAAGCCTGGACTCTGGTCTGCGTCCGCCACGGTGGATCATTCACAGCTTCTGACCATCATGGCAAAAACAGCACCCGCCATGATGCTCCCCTCACCCCACCCCTCTCCCGCTTGCGGGCGAGGGGGACAATGAATCGCTGTGCGAATTTCAATTTAATTATGGCTGTTTACACTTCCGTTTCCGAAGCCGAGCTGACTGCCTGGCTGGCTGATTATTCTCTGGGACAGCTACTGGATTTGCAGGCCATCGCGTCCGGTATCGAAAATACCAATTATTTCGTCACTACCAGCAATGGCCGCTTCGTGCTCACGCTGTTCGAAAAGCTCTCGGCTTCCGAATTACCGTTCTATCTGAATCTGATGGCGCATCTCGCACGCCACGGCATTCCCTGCCCGGCGCCGGTGGCGAATTGCCATAATCAATTTTTGAGCCTGCTGAACGATAAACCTGCCTGCATCGTCAGCCGTCTGAGCGGTAAATCCACCACCGAGCCCGGCCTGGCACAGTGCGCGGCACTGGGCGCGATGCTGGGGCAGATGCACATTGCGGGCCTGAGCTTTACGCAAATCATGCCTAATGCCAGAGGCAGCGCATGGCGCGCCGCGACGGCACCACAGATTCGACCCTTTGTAAATGCAGAACAGGCCAACCTGCTGGATAGCGAAATCGCGCTGCACGCACAGCAGAACTGGAATTCCTTGCCGCAGGGGCTGATACACGCCGACCTGTTCCGCGACAATGTGCTGCTGATTGACGACCAGGTTGGCGGACTGATTGATTTTTATTTCGCCTGCACCGATGCCTTATTGTATGACGTGGCGATTACCGTCAATGACTGGTGCATGAACCCCGATGGCACGCTCGACGTTATCCGGACACAGCACCTTCTGCACGCCTATCACGCCGTTCGCCCCTTGCAGGAAAACGAACGCGCAGCCTGGCCTCTGATGCTGCGACTGGCCGCCCTGCGTTTCTGGCTGTCGCGTCTGTTCGACCTGCACCTGCCGCGCGATGCTGAATTGATTCATGCACATGACCCCGGACATTTTGAACGCATTCTGAAAAATCACATCGCGACCGAACACGCCGTCTGGCTTTAAAAATAGCGCTGAGTAAAAAGGGAAATATGGAACCGCAACGTTTAGAAGCAAACCAGGGCTGGCAATGGATAAAGCGGGGCTATGCCCTGTTCATGCAAGCACCGCTGTTGTGGATCGTGCTGCTGGCAATCTGCTTTTTAACGGCGGCGGGCATTTCCGCCGTGCCGGTGGTGGGCGAACCCCTGGTCAGCCTGTTGATGCCGGTGGTGATTATCGGCCTGATGGTCGGCTGCCGCTCACTGGAGCAGGGCGATGAACTGGAATTGGCGCACCTGTTCAGCGGCTTTCAGCAACACACCTCGCAACTCATCACGCTGGGCGGCATCGCGCTGGTCGGTCAATATCTGATTTTTGGCGTGATGATGATGGCGGGCGGCGCGGCTCTGGTCGAGATACTGATGAGCAGCGAGGCACCCGGCGACCCGGAAATTATCCGTACAGCCGTCACCGGCACAGGGGCAGCCGTATTGCTTGGCATAACCCTGTTCGGCGCGTTGCTGATGTCCATGCAATTCGCCCCCATGCTGGTATTTTTCCGCAATGTTCCGCCAGTGGCCGCAATGAAGCTCAGTCTGCGCGCCTTTACCCGCAATGTCGGCCCGATGTTTGTTTATGGCATGTCGTTTATATTACTGGCGATACTCGCCAGCATGCCGATGATGCTGGGCTGGCTGGTGCTGATGCCTATTGTGTTCACTTCACTTTACGCCAGTTTTTGTGACCTTTTCCCCGCCGAGCAAGCCGTTATTAACACACCCGGCGAAGTGACGGATCATGACGACCCTGCACCTTCCTGACGCCACGGTGCTTTCCTCGGGCAGATACATCAGCCCATGCTAATATTGCTGCCTCACTGAATCATACGCCGGGTAAAGTCATGCAATTCCAGATTAGCGCAAGCGAAGTCAAACGGGCGCAACTGCCACACAATCTGTTCATCACGAGCCTGTTTGTCTTCAACCTGCTGATGATCCCTGCCGTCATCCTGTTAAATACCGGCATACCGGGTCTGCTGATTCCGCTGTCGTGTTCGGGCGCACTCATCGCCTACCTTTACCTGCGCAGTAAAAAAATCACCTGCTGGTTTGTCGATGCACACTGGCTGCTGGCTTTCAGGAACAGTCGCTGGCTGATGCTGGGCTACGCCGTCACGGCGGTATTGATTTTCATCGCCTGGCTGATCAGCCTGACTGCGAGCGACCCTAACATGGGGCGCATCATATGGACGGCGCTGACACGCATCGCCCTGCTGCCGACGCTGATTGCGGTCATGGTGACCGCCGTCTCAGAGGCCAGCGCGATCAGCCTGGCGACGAAGCGGGAAGTGCCTGATAATTTGGTGGTGAGTTTCCCTCCACCCGGCTGACTCAGGGTCGCGCAATAAAAATCGCGGCCTGCCCGTGACAGAGGCCATCCGCATCGATCAAGTTCCACACCGTCGTATCTGTAATCATGAAACGCGCGCCGTTTTTAGCGATGCGCATCCCTGAATAGCCGTCCACAAACCCCCGCTGCGCGACTTCTTCCAGTAGTTTGATGCGCGCCTCCTGTGCCATAGGCTCGGCTGAAAGGCGCGAGGGCAAGTGCACGAATTCGGAAAAACTCATGCCAAACAGTTGCAGCGCCAGCCGGTTGCCGTAGAAAAACACCGGGTCGGCCTCCGTGCCGTGCGCAACGACGGCAAACGGCGCATTCCACAACGCCTGCGCATCGAACACTTCGATCAGGGGCTTGCCCGTCAAACGCTGAAAACTCTCGACTATCAGCGCAAGCCGCACATCCGCCGCGCCGTGCACTTCAGCCTCACTCACAAGGCCTCCAGCTTGGCATATTCCAGCGACAGCCATTTGCTGCCGGCGTGTTTGAAATTGACCTGCACCCGCGCATCCGGGCCGCTGCCCTCCACGCCCGTGACCATACCTTCGCCGAACTTCTGGTGAAATACCCGCTGGCCGATACGCCATAACCCCTCCCGGCCTCCCCTTATCAGGGGAGGTGAGTTCGCTTCCCCCCTGACAAGGGGGGATTGAGGGGGGTTTGGTGCCGTATAACCAAATGCCGTGAACGGGTTGCTGCGTTGCACGACGCGCGGCGACAGCCAGTGCACCAACTCCTCCGGCAACTCACGCAGAAAACCCGATGCCATGCCGTAGTTAACCTTGCCGTGCAGCATGCGGCTCTGCGCAAACGTCAGATACAGGCGGCGGCGCGCCCGGGTGATCGCCACATACATCAGCCGGCGTTCCTCATCCAGACCGCCGTTCACATTCTGGCTGTTCTGGTGCGGAAACAACCCCTGCTCCAGCCCGGTGATGAACACCGCGTTGAATTCCAGCCCCTTGGCGGCATGCACCGTCATCAGATGCAGCGCGTCATCCTGATCGCCCGCCTGATGTTCGCCCGCTTCCAGCTGCGCATGCGTCAGGAATGAAGTCAGGCTGTCATCCTCATTTTCATGCACGAACAGCGTCGCCGCCGTGACCAGTTCGTTCAGGTTTTCCAACCGTTCTTCCGCCTCACGCCTTTTTGAGGGGCTGGTTTTTTCGTTTTCGTAATGCGCGATCAGCCAGCTGTGTACCAGCACATGCTCGATGATTTCAGGGAGCGGAAGGTCTTGGGTCGCCTGACGCAACATTTCAATTAGTCCGACGAAGCCGGACACCTTGCCGCCGGCACGGGCGGCCGCATCCCACAAAGTGGTGTTGTTAATTTTTGCCGCTTCCTGCAACTGCTCGATACTGCGCGCGCCGGTACCGCGTGTCGGAAAATTGATGATGCGCAACAGCGCATTGTCGTCATCGGTGTTTTCCATCAGACGCAGATAAGCCAGCGCATGCTTGATTTCCTGGCGCTCGAAAAAGCGCAAGCCGCCATACACGCGATACGACAGCCCTCCCGACACCAGCGCGTGTTCCAGCACACGCGACTGCGCATTTGAACGATAGAGCAGCGCGATTTCGGCCAGCTTCAGCCCCTCCGATTGCAGCTGTTTTATCTCGCTGACGATATAGTTCGCCTCTTCCACGTCGGTCGGCGCCTCATACACGCGCAGCTTTTCGCCGCCCTGCTCCGCCGTCCAGAGATTTTTGCCCAGACGGTTGCTGTTATTGCTGATCAGCGCGTTGGCCGCATCGAGAATATTGCCGTGCGAACGGTAGTTCTGCTCCAGCTTGATCACCGCCTCGACATTAAAGTCACGCAGCAAGTCTTTCATGTTGCCGACATTCGCGCCGCGAAACGCGTAAATGGACTGATCGTCGTCACCCACCGCAAACAAGGAATTGTGCCCATGCCCGCAAGGGGTATGCCCGGGGGTACCCGGAGCCTCCGGCTCCACCCTTCCGCCACCTGCCAGCAACTTCAGCCACTGGTATTGCAGCGGATTGGTGTCCTGAAACTCATCCACCAGTATGTGTTTGAAGCGCTCCTGATAATGTTCGCGCAGCGCCGCATTGCGCGACAGCAACTCATAACAACGCAATAGCAGCTCGGAAAAATCCACCACCCCTTCCCGCTGGCACTGCGCATCGTATTCGGCGAACACCTCCACCTTACGACGGGTGTAAGGATCGTAGGCTTCCACCTCATGGGCGCGCAGCCCCTGCTCCTTGCTGCCGCTGATAAAGTTCTGCATCTCGCGCGGCGGATATTTTTCGTCGTCCACGTTGAGCGCCTTCATCACCCGCTTGATGGCAGAGAGCTGATCACCCGAGTCGAGAATCTGGAAGGTCTGCGGCAGATTAGCCTCGCGGTAATGCGCGCGCAACAGGCGGTTGCAAAGCCCGTGAAACGTGCCTATCCACATGCCGCGCGTGTTGATAGGCAACATCGCGGAGAGCCGCGTGACCATCTCCTTCGCAGCCTTGTTGGTAAAAGTCACAGCGAGAATAGCGTGCGGACTGACCGCACCCGTGCTGATCAGATACGCGATACGGGTGGTCAGCACCCGCGTCTTGCCGCTGCCCGCCCCTGCCAGAATCAGCGCGGACTGGTGCGGCAGGGTAACGGCTTTAAGTTGCTCGGGGTTGAGGCCGGATAAGAGTGTGGTATTCATGCCCGAATTATCCCATAGCATCAAACTGCGAACGACTGCTTTATTTGACCTGATTTGCTTTGGCGCTATCTGCAATCGAGACACTGAAGACGTGCCAATGACAGGCATGGCAATCATAAGTTTGTCGGTACGAATTTTCACACTGCGGGTGGCCGCTGCGTGGTTTTTTGCACTGCACGATGGAAAAATTACGCCCTTATTTCTTACAGGTTTTTTCAATATGGCTGACGATTTTCTACTTCGAGACGCGTCCGGCGGCCTCGATGCCGAGCTACTTTCACACCGGGCGCTTGCGCCCGGTGTAGATCACCTGCACCTCGTAGATCAGCACCGCATCGTACTGTTCGTCCGGAATCTCATTAGGCCGCTGGCCTCACTGACCTGATGATTTGGGAGCGCGGTGCATGCGCCGCAGCACCACCAGCATCAGGATGATGATGACCGGAACGCCGAGCGCCTTGACGGTTTGCGGGTCGATGGGGATGCCGCCGAGCTCCCCGATTTCTTCGAGCAAATAGGTCAATAAATTAACGCCATAGTAGGGCACGACGACGAACGAAAGCAGTTCTGCCGCCCGCTGCAGGCTCAGTTGCGACTGGAAACTCTCGTTCATGCTGATGAGCAGGCTTTGGTTCTGGATTTCGTGTCGCACCTCGACGCGGGTGCGCAGCAACTGGCTGGCATGTGCAACCCGGTGGGAAAGCTGATCTAGGCGGCTGGCTGCGGTTTCGCAGGTGGTGCGGGTCGGCTCCAGACGCCGCTCCAGAAACCCGCCTACCGAGTTGATCTGCGGGATAGGTTCTTCCCTCAATTCTTTCAGGCGGAGTGAGACCAGATTGAAATAGACCGCGGAGGCTGACAGGTGGCGGGCATTCGCTGCCGTCATGCGTTCCACGCGAGCTGCGATGGAAGTCAACTCTTCGAGCAGTGCTTTGTCTTCATCGCCATCCCCCGTTGCAACTGCTTCGGTGAGCGTAGCGAGCTCGCTTTCCAGTACCGGAAGCTCGTTCAGGATATTGCGTGCGGCGGGCAGGGAGAGCATGGCCAGCGAACGATAGGTATCAATCTCTATCAGGCGCAGCATAAGACGGCCATTTTGGGCGGGTAGCCGGGCCTTGGTGAAAACCAATAACGGGATCAGCCCGTCTGCCTTGATGTGGAAATCCGTCATGGCCAGGCTGCCGCTCCGGCCAACACGGGAGGCGGAGAACCGCCTGGAATCAAAGCTGGCGCCATACTGTTCGACGAGTGAAGCATCCGTCGCATCAGTCGGATAATTCAGCAGCGCGACGTTCAGGCCGTTGAGCAGGCGGCCCGGCAATTGGCTCAGCCAGCCCTGGGGCAACAGCTCGCCGAGAAAATCGGAGAACGGAGTTTGATCCAGCGAGCGCTGCGGCTTCCACACGAATTTGTATCGGGTGAATTCGATGTGCCGCTCGATTTTCAGGCGAAAAGCGCCGAAATCGTAACGGCAGCTGTTGGAAGAGGCATCAATGGACAGGGCGTGACATTCCGCTATCAGCGCCTGCAGATGCGCATCTTCGAGGCCGCGTTCCTCCGGTGTTACCAGCATGGCCAAGAGCACGATGCGCTCCGGCGGGTGCAGGGGTTCGTAGGAATGCCTGTGCAGCTCCTCGTTGAGCATGTGGCGATATGCGTATTCTGGCGGAAGAGTCTTGTCCATATTCTGATTCCGGTGAGTTGCGAACGGACGCTAGAAAAAGTGCCAGCCAAGTATATGTTGCCCGTCAGTGTATATACCATCCTTCTCTAGAGGGGGATGGGAGACAAAGCGTGCGGTACGTCATCGCGCTGCAACCGAGGAGCCGTAGTTGTGCCACACCCGGCGCTGTCTTCGAGGCTACAACTTCTGCGCCGCTTCTTCAGTATCGTAGTCTGCCTGCAAACCCCTCCAGAAACCAGCCGTTATCGGTTTTATGCATGCAAATTTGCGCCATTATTCCTTGCAGATTTTTTCAATATGGCTGGCGATTTTCGACTTCGGCACTTTCTGCAGCGCACGCAGCAGTTCATGCGTAACGCCCCTGAGACCATGCCGATCCTTGAGGTCCGACACCATCCTGATCCACAGGTGAGCGGTCATCACGGCATCGGCAAGCGCACGGTGATGGCGCGCCGTATCCGGCAACCCCAGATGACGGACCAGCGTACCCAGTTTGTGATCGGGCGCTTTGGGATAAATCCTTCTGGCCAGCAGCATGGAACAGGCGAAAGGTTGTTGGCGACGATGGCCGATTCTTGACCATTCTGCATCGAGAAACCGGCTGTCGAACGATGCATTGTGCGCGACCAGCGGAACGTCGCCGACGAACGCCGCAAGCTCGCGCATCACCCCGTCTGCCGGTGGCGCTTTGCGTATCATCGCGTTGGTGATCCCCGTCAGTTCTTCGATGAATGGCGGAATGTACGCACCGGTATTCATCAGACTCTGGTACTGGTCGATTATTTTGCCATCCGCCACGATCACCACGGCCACTTCGGTGGCGCGGCAGCCCTGTTCGGGCGACATGCCGGTTGTTTCAAAGTCGATGACGGCGACGGCATCCATGCGTTTCTCCTACCTGACACGCATCCCGAACGCAGTGGCTTTGCTGGAAACGCCCGGGTGTGCATTGGTTTTTCATGTGGCTTCGTGCCAGTTCAGCCCCAGCCTGCCATTTGCGCGAGCCGTTGCCGCGCTTCTGGCAAACTGCGCCCCTGCGCTTCTGCCTGTTCCAGCAAAGCCTTGCCCTGATCAACCAGAATGGCAATGCGCTCTGGCGGAAATAAGGCCAGAACCGCCTGTAGCGCTTCCTCCGGTTCATTTAACAGCGTGGGAATGACCTCATCGTCGTGGATCACCTCATCCGGATTGAGGAGGTCAGACACGATCAAGTGATCGCACAACTGAAGATGAATCGCGCTGTGCGCTTCGTCTGTGCTTAATTTTTCCAGCGCATCGGGATCGTTTTTTGACGCGATGCGCAATGTAGAACTGATTACATTGATCAACCTCCTGATGGCATCCTGTATCGCAGCAGCTTGACCGGGAAGACCGGTGCACACAGCGTACTGATGCTCCAACTGCGCTTTTAACAGCAAGATCACGTCGCTTTCAACGTTTTTATCCAGCTCGGCGACGCGTTGAACCAGATCGCGAAACTGCTCCATAAACTGTTGCATGGCACGCTGATCATCCTGACGGGCATCCTGAACAGCTCGCTCCGTAATCGTAGCGTAGCTGTTGAACAGCGGATTATTCAGCCTGCGTTGCAACTGACGCTCTCTCGGGCCGGGCTGCGGTGAAAAATTAACAGTCATTTTCTTTCCAATTTCATGGCGTTACATGTGCATCCAATCAGACTGCTTCGACAAAAGTAAAACGGGGAATCAGACTTTCATCCGATTCCCCGTTTCGCTGAGCACCGAAACCAGTCCGGCGCGGCCGTGTTACTTCTTCTTGTTTTCGATCATGTCATGCATGACGGGTGCAAGGATGACTTCCATCGCATGGCTCATCTTACCGCCGGGCACCACCATGGTGTTGGCGCGAGACATGAATGAACCGGGGATCATGGCCAGCATGTACTGGAAGTCCACGCCTCTTGGCTCGCGGAAACGAACCACCACAAAACTTTCATCCGGTGTCGGAATATCGCGCGCGATGAACGGGTTGGAGGTATCCACCGTTGCGATACGTTGGAAATTGATGTCGGTGTGGGTGAACTGCGGGGTAATGAACTTGATATAGTCCGGCATGCGACGCATGATGGTATCCACGGTCGCCTCTGCGGAATAGCCACGTTCCGCCTTGTCACGATGGATCTTCTGGATCCATTCCAGATTAACTACCGGCACTACGCCTATCGCCAGGTCGACATACGGTCTTGCATCGACACCCTGTGCATCATCCTTGGCCAGGCCATGCAGACCTTCGTAAAACAACAGGTCTGAATTGGCTTCGATGTCTTCCCAGGGAGTGAACACGCCCGGCGTCAGATCGGTCAGGCCGAAGTGTTTATTGTGCTCAACCGCCACAGGCTCGCTGTGCACAAAGTAGCGGCGCTTGCAGGTGCCGGTGTCGCCGTACGCCTTGAACATGTCCTGGATTTTGTCAAAGTAGTTGGCTTCCGGGCCAAAGTGGCTGAATGTGTTGTTGCCGGCCTTGGCGGCTTCGGCCGCAGCGGCGCGGAACGCCATACGATCCAGACTATGCAAGCTATCACCCTCGATGACCGCCGCCGTGATCTTCTCGCGACGGAAGATGTTTTCGAAAGCACGTTTAACGGTGGTGGTACCTGCGCCGGAAGAACCGGTAACCGCAATAACGGGATGCTTGCTCGACATAATGACCTCTCCTGAACGTAATGATTAAATTTTATGGACGGTGATTTTATATCAAACGAACAATCACCACTACTAGGATTGTCCGGTTTATGCATTTAAAAGTGCGGGGCACCCCAAATACAAGCCGTACCACACAGCCGACTAACCCCCGCAGCGTTCACACTCTGCGCAATCCACCCGGCGTGATTCGCCGGTGAACGGCGATGTCGCTATAATGTCGCATCCGAAAATTCTCGCTATCAGCCGTAAAGCCATGCAATCCAACTATCACCCCGCTTCCATCGAACAGCAAGCCCGTCAACATTGGGATGATTCCGGCACATTCCGCGCACTTGAGACCAGCGACAAGCCCAAATATTATTGCCTGTCCATGTTCCCCTACCCTTCCGGTAAGCTGCATATGGGCCATGTGCGCTATTACACCATCGGCGACGTGCTCTCGCGCTATCACCGCATGAAGGGCTATAACGTCATGCAACCGATGGGCTGGGATGCATTCGGCCTGCCTGCCGAAAATGCCGCACAGGCACATAACGTACCGCCTGCCGCCTGGACTTACGACAATATCGATTACATGCGCCGCCAGCTGAAAAGCCTGGGACTGGGAATAGACTGGTCGCGCGAAGTAACCACCTGCACACCTGAGTATTACCGCTGGGAGCAATGGCTGTTCACCCGTTTGTTCAAAAAGGGCGTGATCTACAAGAAGACCGCCTCGGTAAACTGGGACCCGGTGGATCACACCGTGCTGGCTAATGAACAGGTGATAGACGGACGCGGCTGGCGTTCCGGCGCGCTGGTGGAGAAGCGCGACATCCCGATGTATTTCTTCCGCATCACTCAGTACGCCGATGAGCTGCTGCAAGACCTGGACACACTGGACGGCTGGCCGGAGCAGGTCAAGACCATGCAGGCCAACTGGATAGGCAAGAGCTACGGCTGTGAAATAGGATTCAGGATCGAGGGTAGCGTATTGAGCAGCGCCGCATCCGACCCTCAGTCCCCGATCCTCAATCCTGTCCTTAAGGTCTATACCACGCGCGCCGACACCATCATGGGTGTGACCTTCGTCGCGGTCGCCGCCGAGCATCCGCTGGCAACCTATGCGGCAAAGAACAATCCCGAACTTGCCGCCTTTATCGAAGATTGCAAGCATGGCGGCACAGCCGAAGCCGACATGGCCACGATGGAAAAGAAGGGCATGGACACCGGACTGAAAGTCACCCACCCGCTGACCGGCGAACAGGTTCCGGTTTGGGTCGGCAACTATGTGCTGATGGGCTACGGCGAAGGGGCGGTGATGGCGGTTCCGGCGCACGACGAACGCGATTTCGGCTTTGCCAAAAAATACAATCTGCCGATCAGGCAGGCAATAAGGGAGAAGGGCGGTAGCGGCACGGAGATTTCACCCTTCCCTCTTCCCTCTTCCCCCTTCTCCGCTGATCAATGGCAGGAATGGTACGCCACGAAAGAGGGCGTATGCGCCCACTCCGGCAAATACGATGGTCTTGATTACCATCAGGCGGTGGATGCTATCGCCGCCGATCTGGCTGAAAAAGGCCTGGGCGAGAAGAAAGTGCAGTTTCGCCTGCGCGACTGGGGCATCTCGCGCCAGCGTTACTGGGGCTGTCCTATCCCCATCATCCACTGCCCGAGTTGCGGCGATGTACCGGTGCCGGACGAGCAGTTGCCCGTGGTATTGCCGGAAAATGTGGTGCCGGACGGCGCAGGCTCGCCGCTGGCAAAGATGCCGGAATTTTACCAGACGAGCTGCCCGCAGTGCGGCGGCGCTGCACGCCGCGAGACCGATACCATGGACACCTTCGCGGAATCGTCATGGTATTACGCCCGTTACACCAGCCCGGATTGCACCACCGGCATGGTGGACACGGCCCGCGCACAATACTGGCTGCCTGTAGATCAGTACATCGGCGGCATCGAACACGCGATATTGCACCTGCTGTATGCGCGCTTCTTCCATAAGCTGATGCGCGACGAAGGTCTGGTTCCCGGCAACGAGCCGTTTAAAAACCTGATTACCCAGGGCATGGTGATCGCGCCGACGTTTTACCGTGAACTGGCTAATGGCAAGAAGCAGTGGATCAATCCGGCAGACGTGGATGTGGCAACAGATGACAAATCCCGCCCGGTGGGCGCGACGCTGAAAGCCGACGGCTTGCCGGTCATCATAGGCGGCACTGAAAAGATGTCGAAATCCAAGAACAACGGCGTGGATCCGCAATCCATCATCGACGAATATGGCGCAGATACCGCGCGCCTGTTTATGATGTTTGCCGCCCCGCCGGATCAATCGCTGGAATGGTCGGATGCCGGTGTGGAAGGCGCGTTCCGCTTCCTTAAACGCGTATGGAAAGCCACTCACGATCACGTCGAGAAATCCCCCCTGCCCCCCCCCTTTGAAAAAGGGGGGGCTGGGGGGGATTTATCGCCTGCTGCCAAAGCCATGCGCTTCCAGTTACACCAGACCATCCATAAAGTAGGCGATGATATCGGTCGGCGCAAGACGTTCAATACGGCTATCGCTGCGAATATGGAACTACTCAATGCCCTGGCCAAATTTGATGATATGAGCGCGACAGGGCGCGCCGTATCACAGGAAACACTGGAAGCCATTGCGCTGATGCTCAACCCCATCGTGCCGCACATCTGTCAGGCATTGTGGTCGGCCTTACGTCCCGGCAGTGACCTGCTGGACCAGACATTCCCGGAAGCAGACCCAAGCGCAATGGTGCAGGACGAAATCACGCTGGTGATACAGGTAAACGGTAAACTGCGCGGCAATCTGACGATTGCCAAGACCACCGACAAAGCCACGCTGGAACAACTGGCCGTGGCGCATGAGGCGGTACAAAAACAGCTGGCTGGCGCATTGCCGAAGAAAATCATCGTCGTGCCAGGTCGCTTGATTAACATTGTTGTGTAGGACGGAAGCTCCGCAGGGGCGTTCCGCCGTGATTAAATCCATGTGGCGGAATCACAAGACTTTCCGTCCTGAGTTTTCCAGGCTTAACTGATATTGAGAGAAAACAATGCGTATATTGGCTTTAGTGACCGTTTTATTACTCGCCGCCTGCGGGTTTCATCTGCGCGGCGATGCAAAAATGCCGTTCACCTCGATCTATATCGAAGCCGCCAATCCCGGCTCGGCACTGATCAGCGAGTTGCGCAACAATCTGCAAGCCAGCCATGTTCAACTGGCTAAGCAGGCCGACCAGGCTGATGTGGTGCTGAACGTCGCTTATGAACTCCCCGAGAAACAGATTTTGACGCTGGGCGGCAGCGGGCGCGTGAGCGAGTTTCAGTTGCGCTACCGCGTTTCATTGCGCGCCTACGATATTCAGCAAAGGATATGGCTGCCTGCCGAAGAATTACAGATGCATCGTGACTATGCCTACGACGACACCAAGATTCTCGCCAAGGAAGCCGAGGAAGCACTGCTCTACCAGAGCATGCGTTCCGACATGGTGCAGCAGATCATGCGCCGCCTGAGCCGCGCCAAACCCGTGGATCCGGCGCAGAAATAATGCAATTAACCGGCGAAGCGCTCCCGCGCCATCTGGCCACCGGGCTAAAGCCACTGTACGTGGTGCATGGCGATGCGCTGCTGCTGGTCATCGAGGCAGCAGACAGCATCCGTGCAGCGGCCCGCAGCGCCGGATATACCGAACGCGACACGCTGATCGCCGAACAGTATTTTAAATGGGACGAATTGCGCAATTGCGCGCAAAGTCTTTCGCTGTTCGCAAGCCGCAAGGTTGTGGATTTGCGCATTCCGTCCGGCAAGCCCGGCATCGACGGCGGTAAAGCCCTGCAGGATTATGCAGCCAATCTGAATGAGGACGTACTTACGCTTATTACCCTGCCCAAACTCGACTGGAGCGCGCAAAAAAGTCTATGGTTCAGCGCACTGGCACAGCACAGCGTAATGATCTGCGCCGACGACATTCCACGCAATCAGCTACCGGAGTGGCTTGCCGGCCGCCTCCAGCGCCAGGGACAATCGACCGACCAGCCTACGCTGGAATTTCTTGCCGATCGCTGCGAGGGTAATCTGATCGCCGCATTTCAGGAGATACAAAAACTGGGGCTGCTGTTTCCGCCCGGCCTGCTGTCTTTTGAACAGGTTAAGGAAGCGGTAATGGATGTGGCGCGCTACGATGTTTTCAAGCTCACGGAAGCGATGCTGAGCGGCGATGCGGCGCGTTATGCACACATACTCGATGGCCTGCGGGCAGAAGGCACAGCCAACGTGCTGATACTGTGGGCGATCAGCGAAGAAATCCGCACCTTGGGAAAATTACTGCACGTCACCCGGCAGGGCGGCAATCTACGCGATGCCCTGCGCGAGCTACGGGTACGCAAGGAAAGGCTGGGACTGGTGGAAAACGCGGCTCGCCGTCTGACATTCACGCACATTGAACGCGCGCTCCAGCATGCGGCCAGGCTGGACAAGACCATCAAAGGACTAAGGTCAGGCGATGTGTGGGACGAATTGCTGCAACTCGGTTTGCGCTTCGCAAAATCATGAGCGACATTCTGTTAGTGATTACCAACCTGCCGGACGCACCATCGGCGCAGAAACTTGCCCATCACCTTATCGAATCGCACGCGGCGGCCTGCGTGAATCAACTCGCCCCCTGCACCTCGACTTACCGCTGGCAGGATAAAATCGAAACCACCAGCGAAGTGCCGCTGCTGATCAAAACCACGCAGGCAGCCTATCCGCGCCTCGAAGCCCTGATCCGCGCCGCTCACCCTTACGAACTTCCCGAAATTATCGCTGTCCCTGTATCCGTCGGCTTGCCGGCCTATCTGGACTGGGTAAATCAGCAAACCAACAAGGAATAAACATGCGTTTTGTATTTGCACTGCTGCTCTGTCTGCTCGCTCCTGCAGCCCACGCCGAAAGCTTTCTGGACAAACTGCCCTCGCTGGGCAAACAACAACCCGCATTCCTGCCGCCCGACCAGGCCTTCGCGCTGGAAGTGCAGGTGCAGGATGCGCATACGCTGCAAGCCAGCTTCACCATAACACCCGGCTATTATCTGTACCGCGACAAAGTCAGTTTTACGACCGACGACAGTGCAACGAAAATCACCTCTGTCAGCTTGCCCGCAGGCGAACTGAAGCACGATCCCAATTTCGGGGACACCTACGTCTTTCATCGACCGTTTCAGGCCGTGATTACGTTGAAGCGCGCCCCTGGTGCAGCGACCGGCATCACGCTGAAAGCGTTTTATCAGGGTTGCAGTGATCAGGGTTTGTGCTATCCCGTTCAGGAAAAATCGCTGCGAATTGATCTGCCTGACGCAGTACAGCAAGTACAGAATACCGCGCCGGAGGCGCTTGCACCGCCAACTGGCGATGGGCAGAAGACAATTAAGCCGGTGCCGCAGAGCGACAACTCAAAAATCGCCGAATTGTTCAGGGATGGCAGCTTCTGGCTGATTATTTCTTTCTTCTTCGGTGCGGGGCTGCTGCTTGCCCTGACCCCCTGCGTGTTCCCGATGATCCCCATCCTGTCCGGCATCATCGTCGGGCGAGGCCACAAAATAACCAAAATGCACGCCTTTATACTTTCCCTGTCCTACGTATTGGGCATGGCCATCACTTACGCCGCCGCCGGTGTGGCTGCGGGGCTTAGCGGCGACCTGATCTCCAACGCACTGCAAACCCCCTGGGTACTGGGAAGTTTTGCGGCAATCTTCGTGGTGTTGTCCCTGTCCATGTTCGGATTTTATGAACTGCAACTCCCCAGCTCATGGCAAAGCAAACTCAGCGAAACCAGCAACCATTTGCATGGCGGTCACCTGTCCGGCGTATTCGTGATGGGCGCACTCTCTGCCATTATCATGGGGCCATGCGTCGCTGCCCCGCTGGCAGGCGCCTTGCTCTATATCGGCCAGACACACGATGCCGTGCTGGGCGGAGTCGCCCTGTTTGCGCTGGCACTCGGCATGGGCGCGCCGCTGCTGTTGATCGGCACATCGGCGGGCGTGTTGTTGCCCAAAGCAGGCGCATGGATGGACGGCGTCAAACGATTCTTCGGCGTGCTGTTGCTGGCACTGGCCATCTGGATCGTACAACCCCTGCTGCCGGTATCCCTGCAGATGCTGCTATGGAGTATTTTATTGATCCTGTCCGCCACCTATCTGCATACGCTGGACGCCCTGCCGCACAACGCCACTGGCTGGACCAAACTCCTCAAAGGTATCGGTCTGCTGACATTGCTGCTGGGTATCGCCTTGCTGATCGGCGCCCTGTCCGGCGCGCGCGACATATTGCGACCGCTGGATTCTGTTTGCGCAACTTGCAGGGCCGACACGCAGCAGCACGTCACTTTCACGCGTATTGCGGATCTGGCAGAACTTGAACAAAGACTGGCGACGGCTGGCGGCAAAACCGTGATGCTGGATTTCTATGCCGACTGGTGTGTTTCCTGCAAGGAAATGGAACGCTTTACCTTTTCAGACCCTGCCGTGCAAGCCAAACTAAACTCCGCCATTGTGCTTCAGGCCGATGTCACCGCCAACAGCGCTGCCGACAAGGAATTGCTTAAACGCTTTGGTCTGTACGGCCCGCCCGGCATCCTGTTCTTCGACGCAAAGAGTCAGGAAATGAGCGATTTTCGCGTGGTAGGCTACCAGAATGCCGAACAGTTTCTGAACACCTTGCAAGGCGTGGGCCTTTAACGTTTTTTATCTATTCGCATAAAAAACATAGACAAATAACCTCAAATTACGGCAAACTGCGAACATGAAAGCCATACTCGTACTGCACGGCCCCAACCTGAATCTGCTCGGAACGCGCGAGCCAGAAGTTTATGGCAACAACACGTTAGATGAAATTAACGCAAGGTTAACGACATTAGCCGGCAAGAACGGGGCAAACCTCTCCTGTTTTCAAAGCAATGCCGAGGCCGCGCTTATCGAGCGCGTGCATCAGGCACGTGACGATGGCACACAATTTATCATTATCAATCCGGCGGCCTTCACGCATACCAGCGTAGCCCTGCGTGATGCACTGGCCGCCGTTGCGATCCCGTTTATTGAAATACATCTTTCCAACGTGCATGCGCGTGAAGCGTTTCGCCGTGAATCTTTTTTTTCCGATCTCGCCGCAGGTGTCATCAGCGGCCTGGGCGCGAGCGGATACGAATACGCAGTGCAATATGCGCTGAACTATAAAAACTAAGCAAGGAGGATATTATGGATTTACGCAAACTCAAGAC
>JAUSLX010000096.1 GCA_030645775.1 Gallionella sp.
GGGGGGGGGGGGGGGGGGGGGGTAAGAATAGCTGTGCAGAGGGCCGCATTGTCGTCACCGAAAGTGGAATCCTGGCTGCGGCAGACGTAGTAATGATGCGTTCACATCAGGTGAATTGCTTCCTGGTCGGTGAAGCCTTCATGCGCGCCGATGATCCGGGTGCGGAACTGGCTCGGGTGTTTGGATAAAAACAGCATAGCGTATATAGTTAACGCAAATTTCGTTACGCTGGACAAAATCTTTAAGGAAAATACCATGACTGATGCGCGTATTACCCTGGACACCAACAAACGTGGCGGTCGCCCTTGTATTCGCAATCTGCGGATCAGCGTTTATGACGTCTTGGACATGATGGCGGAAGGCATGAGCGAGTCAGAAATCATCGAAGACTTTCCTGAGCTTGAAACCGCAGACATTCGTGCCTGCCTCGCCTTTGCGGCAAGCCGCGAACACAATCTCTACACCTTGGCGGTTTAATGAAGCTGCTGCTCGACGAAAATCTGTCAAGGCGGATTGTTCCATTTCTGCAAGCCGCCTTCCCGGATTCTACGCAAGTTGCTCTGCTCAACCTGGAAGGAGCGACAGATTCTGAAATCTGGCAATTCGCAAAAACAAATGGATTCGTCATTGTCAGTCGCGATTCGGATTTTCAGGAGCGATCAATGGTATCAGGCCAACCGCCACAAGTAGTTTGGCTAAATATCCCAAACCGATCAAAAACCGTTGTGCTCAACATTCTGCTTAATCACCACGTAGAAATTGAACAGGCATTAATTGAACAGAATCGCGCCTGCGTCGAAATCAGCTCCCGTTACCGCTAAGGATCTTGCCTGGCCCGAAGGACTGCCTGTCGGCAGGCAGGCGGCAATCCACTACACCCGTCATTGCGAAGCCTGAAAGGCTGCGGCAATCCAGTATGTAAGTCTTTCGTAAGGGTTGTTGCAAAAAAACCACAATTTATGTACTTTTTATTACAAAAAACAAGATTGTGGTTGTGGACTATTTTTATATCTGCATAATCAAACACTGAAGTTCGGCCTCTTGAACTTTTGTCTGGCTAGCAATCTGTTCTGTTGATATTTATTATTTTTCTCAAGGAGTTTTATATGCAAAAGAAAATCATCGCTCTGGCTATCGCCACCGCATTTGCAGCACCCGCAGCCTTTGCTGATACCAGCAACGTAACCGTTTACGGCGTAGCAAACGTGTCGTATGACATGACCAAGACTGGCGCCGTAGCCGCAGCTAACAGCTTCAGTAGCAACAAGGTTTCCAGCAATACATCGCGTCTGGGCCTGAAGGGTTCCGAAGATATGGGTGACGGCCTGTCTGCTATCTGGCAAATCGAATCACTGGTCAATATCGACAACTCCAATGCTGCCGGCAACACAATCGGTTCGCGCAATACTTTCGCCGGACTGTCCAGCAAGACTGCCGGTACCGTGTTGTTGGGTCGTCATGACACACCGTACAACCTGTCCAACCGTAAATATGACCTGTTTGCAGACGGCATGGCCGATAACCGTTCCATCATGGGCGGCGGTCGTAGCTCGGTACAGGGCGCAGCTGCAGCTGCTGTAGTGAATACGGTTGGCGCGTCGTTCAATGGTCGTCAGCCGGACGTGATCGCCTACATCTCACCAGCTATGAGCGGCCTGACAGCTGCAATCGCCTATGTGGCCGGCGCAGAAACCCAAACAACTGCAGCTCAAACCAAGGGTAGCGCATGGTCGCTGGCGGCTCTGTACGGCAACGGCCCGATCTCGGCTAACTTCGGTTATGAAGTACATACCTTGGGTAGCGCTGGTAGCGGTACGCTCGGGTTCAACACTGGGACTACTGCAGTTCCTGGCTCCGCACTTGCGGGTCTGAAGGAAACAGCGTGGACCATCAGCGGTGGTTACAAAGTAGAAGCGTTTGAAATCAATGCGATCTACGAAAAAACCAGCGACAACTTTGGTGTTTTGGCCGGTACGCCAGGCACTGATGTTTTGGGACACCGTGCATATTACCTGGGTGGTAAGTATAACTTTGGCAGCAATGCTGTGAAGTTGGCTTATGCTAATGCAGGTTCAAATGCAGCTATTAACACCGGTGCTAGCCAAGTCTCCGTCGGTTTTGACCATAGCCTGAGCAAGCGCACGACCGTGTACGCGATGTACACGAAATTGAGCAACGACAGTGCTATCAACTACGTACTGTCCGGCAACGGTACGGGTGCTCCAACAGTAGGTGGTAACGGTGCCAAGCCTTCCGCTATCTCGCTGGGCATGAAGCACACATTCTAAAGAAACAACTGGCCAATCGACTGATGTAACAACTAGCCATCCACTAAGCAACCAAAATACGGTTGCCAAGTGTCTGGTTATAAGCTGCAAAATACCGCAGCTAAGTCGCTGGTTATAATCGCTTGCGTCCTTATGGACGTATAGCGGTTTGAATCAAAGCGGGTACCTTCGGGTGCCCGTTTTTCATTTGACATGAATAATGGCACCACACATACTCATCAAAATTTTTCAACGAAAGGCGTCGAAATGGCTACGATCAATTTCAGTGTACCTGAGGATGTTAAAGCAGCTTTTAATGAGACTTTTAGCCACCAAAATAAGAGTGCAGTCATTGTTGAGTTGATGCGTGAAGCGGTAGCGCGTGCGCGCAGCAGGCAGCACAATGCAACTCCCAATGGCTTACCTCGTCACGCTGATGCTGCGGTTTTGTCAGAATCACGCGAAGCAGAGACGCTCGATTGCGTGCTGAATAAATGCATCGTCGAAGCGAACGATCCAGATACAAAATGGCTAAGCCACGAAGAGGTTTTTGCAAATCTTGAAGCGCGCTATGCAGATTAAATACACGCCGCGAGCTAATGAAAACCTCATCGACATGGGTGATCATTATCGCGAAGTGGGTGGTAATAAGCTGGCCCGGCGTATGGTTGCCAGCATTAAATCTGAAATCGGGTTATTGCGTGAATTCCCGGAAAGAGCGATGGCTTATGAGCTTGCGCCAGGCATTCGCAGATTGGTTATAGCTGGCGGGGCATTTCTGGCATTCTATCGTGTTCACAATAATATCGAAGTGCTACCTATTCGCCGCGCCGAGCGCGAACCAGTCACGGCAGAATTGCTTAAATAAAACGAGTAAATTCGCTAGGTTAGCCAGCGTAGCCCGGATGTAATGCAATGAAATCCGGGACTGTATTCAACGCACCCCCCGGATTCCACTTCGCTTCATCCGGGCTACGACTCGGTTCCGTTAAATTGATCGGCAATTATTAGGAAACATCATGTTAAATCCGGATCGTTTTATCGTTGAATTCGACAAAGGCCTGCGCACGCTGTTCAGCCAGGCGCACAGCGTGCGGCCTTATCCCGATGCGGATGTGGCGGAAGCGCCGATGAGCGAGGCACAGAAGCAGCACGCCGCCGCGCTGATGCGCGTCAACCATAGCGGGGAAATTTGCGCTCAGGCGCTCTATCAGGGGCAGGCGCTGACGGCGCGCGACCCGCTGGTGCAGCAGAAATTGCAGCAGGCGGCGCAGGAAGAGACCGAACATCTGGCCTGGACGGCGCATCGCGTGCATGAATTGGGCGGGCATCTGAGCCTGCTCAACCCGCTCTGGTACACAGGCTCGCTGGCGTTGGGCGCGTTTGCCGGGCTGTTGGGCGATAAATGGAATCTGGGCTTTCTGGCCGAAACCGAGCAACAGGTGGGCGTGCATTTGCAAAGCCATTTGAGTAAATTGCCGCCGCAGGACGAAAAAAGTCGCGCCATCGTCGCGCAAATGTACAGCGACGAAATCGCACATGCCGATATGGCGACCAAGCTCGGCGGGGCGGAACTGCCGCAAGCCGTGCAAACGGCGATGAAGCTGAACGGCAAGATAATGACGGGTGCGGCGTATAGGGTGTAAATTTGGAGTGCGCAACCTTCATTCAGCAACAGCAGCTAGCTGCGCTGTTGCGTGGGAAGACCCCTGCGGTCTCGGTTGCGCAGGGCGGCTTGGTGTTGGAGCGGGTGTAGGACTGAGGAGAATCACGTTGAGCGTGCTAAAATAACGTCATTATGATTCAAGGAGTTAAGTCATGCGCTTTTTAGACGTTAAAACGGACTATGCCTTTAAGCGGGTATTTGGTTCGGAAGGCTCGAAGCCTGTGCTGATCAGCTTCCTCAACGCGATTCTGGATTATCAGGGCGAACACGCGATTGTTGAGCTGACTATCGTCGATCCCTATCAAATCCCCATGCTGCAAGGCATGAAAGATACCTATGTGGATGTCAAAGCCGTTTTGGCTAACGGCAAACACGTCATTATCGAAATGCAGGTGCTTAACGTGCCGGGTTTTGAGAAGCGCATCTTGCACAATGCAGCCAAGGAATATGCCACTCAGTTGCTCAAAGGCGAAGATTACGCCTTGCTCAATCCGGTTATCGCACTCACTTTTGCTGATTTCAACCTGTTTGAAGACAGTGAGGAATGCATCAGCCGTTTTAAACTCATGGAGCGTGATCGTTTTATCGAATACAGCGATGATGTTGAATTGATTTTTGTCGAACTGCCTAAATTCAAGCGTGCGCTGGATGAGCTGAGTAGCATTCAGGATAAATGGATTTATTTTCTTAAAAATGCCGGGAGTCTGGAATATATCCCCGATACGCTGGCATGTGATCCCCGTATCAACGAGGCCTTCAGCCTGATCAATGAAGCAGCGATGAGCCGGGAAGAATTGGAAATTCAATTCAAACGCCGCGACTTCATCATATTGCAGCGCGGCTCGTTGCAGTTGGCTGAAACACAGGGGCTTGCAAAAGGTTATGCAAAAGGCATAGCGCTAGGCATCGAACAAGGCATCGAACAAGGCATCGAAACGGTTGCGCGTAAGCTGCTGGATATTCTGGATGATGCAACGATTGCCGGTAAAACGGGCTTGAGTGTGGAACAAGTCAGGTTGCTGCGGCTCAGTTGATGGATTTACGGTTTTTAGTTTGGAGTGCGCAACCTTCATTCAGCAACAGCAGCTAGCTGCGCTGTTTCGTGGGATAAATGAAAACTTGGCTCATGTTTTATCGAGCCTAGTTGAATTTAGTTGTTTCATCAAGACCCCTGCGGTCTCGGTTGCGCGGTTTGCGGTGTCGTGCCGGTGCCGGAACAAAAGCTTTTCGTGCCGGTGCATCGTAGGGTGGGCACGCCTTTGTGCCCACGCGCTACGGAATGCGCTACGGAATGCGCAGCGTGGGCACACAGGACGTGCACACCCTACGATCTGATGAGCGTGTTCACGATCAGGCCGATGATGGCCATGTTTAGTGCAATGACAATACCTACCATCATTTTGAGTGCTGACAACTCACCTTTGATTGTCCCGAGTTCAGCTTCTACCTTATTGAACCGGTTGTCGTAATCTGCAATAGCCTTTGCGGCGGCGGTCGCCTTTTCCTCGGATGCCCCAGCCGATTTAAATGCGTCGTAAACCTCGATAATCATTGTGCTCATGGCATTCCCTTTCAAGGATGCGCAAGATTAAATGATTCCAGTGGCTTTGGCAATTCAGATAGGTTGACATTTAGGCGCGTAGATTTGTAATTTTGGAGTGCGCAGACTCGTCTGCGCGGTTTGTAATTTGGAGTGCGCAACCTCGGTTGCGCAAAGCAGCGTCGTGCCGCTGCACTCCACAACAAAGCAGCGTCGTGCCGGTGCCGGAACAAAAGCTTTTCGTGCCGGTGCATCGTAGGGTGGGCACGCCTTTGTGCCCACGCGCTACGGCACGCGCTACGGAATGCGCTACGGAATGCGCAGCGTGGGCACACAGGACGTGCCCACCCTACGATTGCGTGTTGCAAAAAAACAACACATTAAGGACAAACTTTTGACAGCGCTGCGCAGGGTTCTATAGAGTGCCTACCCAGTGAAGGCAGGGAGGTCTTGCAATCACTTCAATCAACAACAAGGACAAATCATGAAAAAAATCGTTCTCTCTATCGCAGGCGTAATGGCCGCAGCAGCGTTCGCGCCAGAAGCAGCCGCTATTCCAGCATTCGCACGTCAAACCGGCATGGCATGTTCTGCTTGTCACCAACAGCATTACCCAGTTCTGAATGGTTTCGGTCAGGCTTTTAAAGCAGCTGGCTACACCATGATGGGCGCGCAGGAAAAAGTGGAAGGCGAGCATCTGTCTATCCCTAGCACACTGAACGCAGCGCTGTTGCTGAAGGCACGTTATCAGAAGACTAACGGTAGCGAGTTAGCTACTACCGTTTCCGGTACGACTACCAATGGCGGTCAATGGCAGATTCCTGACGAATTCAGCCTGTTCTTCGGCGGTCGCGTCGCTGAAAACATCGGCTTCATGATGGAAAACAACACCGTAGGCGGTCCACTGGGCGGTATCGTTGCCGGTTTCAAAATGCCTATCGTATTTGACATGAGCGGCGCCAAGTTGTCCGTGATCCCGTTCCTGACCGATGCATTGGGCGTGGCTTACGGCTACGACGAATCCAGCACAGGTATGGTGCGTGGTATTCGCTGGATGGAACATCGTAAAGAAATCTCTGCGATGCAGTTCGTCGGTAACGGCGCAGGCGCAGCTACCGGTCTGGCATTCGTAGGCAAGAACGACATGGGTTACATCAACGTAACTCGTTTCGCGCCTGATTTTGCTGCTGCTGGTGGTGCGACTTCCCCACAACTGCGTTCTACTTTCATCCGTGTTGCTGCAACCCCGACTGTAGGCGACTGGGCAATGCATATCGGTGGCGCATTTACTAGCGGTTCAAGCTATGCAAGTACCGTAGTGGCTGGTGTGCGACTGGCACCGACCCTGATTGACACAAAGGCAACTTCTTTGGACTTTCAGGCTCAAGGTCAAGTGGCTGGCAAGGATATTAGCTTGTACGCAACTTGGGCTACGGCTCCAGTGGTTGCAACTGTCATTGGTGGTACTGCGGGTAACGCCTACGGTGGTGGCGTGAATAGAACATCGGCATGGACTATCGGTGCTGATTACAGCGTGATCCCTCACGTTCTGCATCTCGGTGCTGCATACCGTAATGCTGAAACCGGTGCGGGTTTGCTGGGCGTAGCTGACAAAGACAATGCCTTCTCCGTAGCGGCTGTCTATGACCTGACACAGAACGTGGCGCTGCACCTGAACCACAGTTTCTACAGTGGTTCTGCCTACAACGTGGGCGGTTCGCTGGACAAGACTGTTATCGGCAATCCCGGCGATCAGCTGACAACATTCATGTTGGAAGCAGCATTCTAAATTTGAAAGAATCGAGGCAAGCTGTTTGATGTACTGAACAGCAAGCCTGGAAACTTAAGATGTAGTACAAACAGGGGAGACTTCGGTCTCCCCTGTTTTTATTTATAGGGCGTGGTCGACTGATGAAACAACTAGCCATTCCACTAAGCACGGTGAAGCATGTGCTAAGTGGCTGGTTATTCGGTCTCCCCTGTTTTTTTGCATATATTTTTTCTGATACACTGCGCGCAGACTCACAAGCGGGAGTTGAATCATGCCAACGATCAGTATGTTTTATGGAATTTTCATCAGGATGTACTGGGATGAACATGCGCCTCCGCACTTTCATGCGGAATATGGCGGTGTAGAGGCGGTGATCAATATCCAAACGCTTGAATTTGTAAAGGGAAAGTTGCCACGCGGAGCTGCAATGCTGGTAAAAGAGTGGGCTATGCAGCACCGAAATGAGTTGATGGAGGATTGGAATCTATGCGAAAAATTACAAATGCCCAACAAAATCGCGCCTCTGGAGTAACATCGCAAGTCCCTTGGCGCGTGTCCAGAGTAGAGGCGCTGCCCTCTTTTCGGCTTTACGTGCAGTTCGAGGATGATACAGACGGCATAGTGGATATGGCAAAATTCCTGGAGCGGGAATGTGGTGTGTTCAAGATTTTGCGAAATGTGGAAGCATTCAAGGCGGTATATGTGGCACACGGAGCTGTCACTTGGCCAGATGAACTGGATCTGGCGCCTGATCGGATGCATGATGAACTGCAAAAATCAGATTGCTACGTGATGGGTTGAGGTCAGCCTCGGATTGTTTATGTAGTACAAACAGGGGAGATACTTAGACTGTTGATCGGGACAGGCTCGGGTCTCCCCTGTTTTTTACGCTTCAGCATTTATTCTTGCTACAATCTAAACAGTTAATTGGGGAGGCTGATCATGAGTGCCGTTACGTTCGATACATTGAAATTTGTTGAAACACTCAAAAAGAGCGGCTTCGATGATGAAAAGGCAAAGGGAATTGCGATCGCGTATCAAGAAGCTTCTGACGATAAGGAGCTGGTTACCAAACAAGAACTGCAAATTCAACTCACCGAGATGAAATTCGACATGCTCAAGTGGATTATCGGCTTGGCTCTGGCGCAGTTTTCTGTGCTGATTGGAATACTTCTAAAAATTAATTAACCCAAGTATATGTTGGGTAAATGTACCTATTTTGACCCTATTTACCACTACCCTCGAGTGCGATTGCATAGTGATTGTTGCTGTGATGCACTGTCATCGTGAACCTGGATATTGGCATCATCGCATTTAGCAGTAGCAGTTCAGCCTTTGCCTGAGTCGCAGGCCGGGGCTTTGATATACAGGGTTATGGGCCGTGTGCTGCTATAGCTCTTTTATGCTATAGCTCTTTTATGCGCAACGGCGAATAAGCTGTGGTAAGCTTCGCAGCGTTATTTATCTATTGTTTTATTAGCCTCTCATGCCGTCCGTTTCCGCTTCCTCGCTGGTCAAGAATCTGATTCGTTCCGAGATACTCGCGCTGAGTGCATATCATGTGCCGGACAGCGGCGGGTATATCAAGCTGGACGCGATGGAGAACCCCTATTTGCTGCCGCAGTCGTTGCGTGAGGAAATCGCCGCTATCGTGGCTGACGCGGCCATCAATCGTTATCCTGATCCGAATCCGGCTGCCCTGAAGGGAAAAATTCGCGAACTGCTGGCTTTGCCTGAAGGTATGGAAGTGTTGCTGGGCAATGGCTCGGATGAGTTGATTCAATTGCTGGCCATGGCGCTGAACAAGCCGGGTGCGACGCTGCTGAGCGTGGAGCCGTCGTTTGTCATGTACCGGATGATCGCGACCTTTACCGGGATGCGCTATGTGGGTGTGCCGCTTGCAGCCGATTTTTCCCTGGATTTGCCGGCGATGCTGGCGGCGATCGAGCGCGAACAACCCGAACTGGTGTTTCTGGCCTATCCGAATAATCCGACCGGCAATCTGTTCTGCGCAGACGCGGTGCGGCAAATCATCGCCGCCTCGCCGGGGTTGGTGGTGGTGGATGAAGCCTATTACGCTTTTGCCCGCGACAGTTTTATTCCGCAGCTGACCAAATTCCCTAATCTGCTGGTGATGCGCACCTATTCCAAGCTGGGTATGGCCGGGTTGCGGCTGGGTTTTCTGGCGGGCAGCGCGGTGTGGCTGGAGCAGTTGGAAAAGCTGCGTTTGCCGTATAATGTCGGTGTTTTGCCGCAACAGGTCGCGGAAAAATTACTTGAAAATCATAAGGTGCTGTTGCAGCAGGCCGGGCAGATCAAGCTGGATCGTGCCGTGCTGTATCGACAGTTGAGTGAAATCAAGGGCGTAACGGTTTATCCGTCCGAGGCGAATTTTCTGCTGTTCCGCGTGGCAGAGGCCACGGCGGTGTTTGAAGGCTTGAAGCAGCGTGGCGTGCTGATCAAAAACCTGAACGGCGGACATCCGATGTTGACGGATTGTCTGCGCGTCACGGTGGGTACGCCGGAAGAAAACGAGCAGTTTATAGTGGCTTTGCAAGCGTGCTTGCAAAGCACTGTTGAATAGGCGAGTTTCGACGTAGTCAAAATCAGCAGTTTATAGCGGCATTGCAAGAGAGTCTTTCGTAGGTCGGGTTTTAACCCGACGAATCAGATGTCGGGTTAAAACCCGACCTACAACATGGAACGAAATAATGCGTAATGCTAAAGTCGCTCGCAATACTCTGGAAACGCAGATCAGCGTCGAGTTGAATCTGGATGGCAGCGGGAAGGCCAGTTTTGCTACCGGTTTGCCTTTTCTCGATCACATGCTCGATCAGGTCGCGCGTCACGGCCTGCTGGATATCAGCATCGTCGCTCGGGGGGATTTGCACATTGATGCGCACCACACCGTGGAAGATCTGGGTATCACGCTGGGGCAGGCATTTAATCAGGCGGTGGGTGACAAGCAGGGTTTGACCCGGTATGGCCACGCTTATGTGCCGCTGGATGAGGCCTTGTCCCGCGTGGTGCTGGATATTTCCGGTCGTCCCGGTCTGGTGTTCAATTGCGAATTTGCACGCGCCAGCATAGGCGATTTCGACGTGGATCTGTTCCACGAGTTTTTTCAGGGTTTCGTCAATCATGCGCTGGTCACGTTGCATATCGACAATCTGGCAGGCAATAATGCGCATCATCAGGCTGAGACGATATTCAAGGCTTTCGGTCGCGCCGTGCGCATGGCGCTGGAATCTGACCCGCGCATGGCGGGCATGATGCCTTCCACCAAAGGTTCGCTATAAATTCAAATGGTTAATGTTGCGGTAGTCGATTATGGGATGGGCAACCTGCGCTCGGTCGAGCAGGCCTTGCGCACCGTTGCGCCTGAGGCGGAGATCGTGGTCACGGCTGACGCACGCGTAATCGCTCAGGCGGATCGCGTGGTGTTTCCCGGTCAGGGCGCGATGCCGGACTGTATGCGCGAACTGGAAGGGCGCGGTTTGCGCGCTGCGGTTCTGGACGCGGCACGCAATAAGCCTTTTCTGGGGATTTGCATCGGCTTGCAAATGCTGTTTGAACACAGCGCGGAAGGCGATGTGGCCGGATTAGGCTTGTTGCGGGGCGGGGTGCTGCGCTTTGCCGCTAATCTGCACGACGCGCAGGGTCGGAAGCTCAAAGTGCCGCACATGGGATGGAATCAGGTGAGGCACGTTGGTGTTTCTACCCCCACCCTAACCCTCCCCCTGGAAGGAGGAGGGAATGATGCCGTTCATCCGCTCTGGGCTGGTATTGCACAGGACGCACGCTTTTATTTTGTCCACAGCTATTACGTCCAGCCACAAGACGAAAGTCTGATTCAGGCGACCAGCGATTATCCGCAGCCGTTTGTGTGCGCTGTGGCGCAAGAGAATTTGTTCGCGGTGCAATTTCACCCGGAAAAAAGCCATGCGGCAGGGCTGAAGCTGCTGCAAAATTTTGTCCAATGGAATCCTTAACTTACCAACTTATTCGCCATGCTATTAATTCCTGCGATTGATTTAAAAGACGGTCATTGTGTGCGCCTCAAGCAAGGCTTGATGGAAGAGTCTACGGTGTTTTCAGAAGATCCTGCTGCGACTGCCTTGCATTGGCTGGCGCAGGGTGCAAAACGAATTCATCTGGTGGACTTGAACGGTGCATTTGCCGGCAAGCCCAAAAATGAAGCGGCGGTGCGCAGCATCATCGCGGCCGTCGGCACCGAAGTGCCGGTGCAGCTGGGCGGCGGCATCCGCGATCTCGAAACGATAGAACGCTACCTCGACCTGGGTGTGACTTACATCATCATCGGCACGGCGGCGGTGAAAGTGCCCGGCTTTTTGCATGAGGCCTGCGACGCTTTCCCCGGCCATATCATGGTCGGGCTGGATGCCAAGGGGGGCAAAGTGGCCGTGAACGGCTGGTCGAAGCTTACCGGTCACGATGTGTGTGATCTGGCGCAGCGTTTTGAAGGCTATGGCGTGGAAGCCATCATCTACACCGACATCGGCCGCGACGGCATGTTGAGCGGCGTGAATATCGAGGCGACGGTAGAGCTTGCGCGGCCATTGCGTACCCCGGTTATCGCCAGCGGCGGCATCACCAATCTGGATGATGTGCGCAGACTCTGCGCGGTGCAGGGCGAGGGCATCACCGGTGCCATCACGGGTCGCGCCATTTACGAAGGAACGCTGGATTTCCGTGCGGCTCAGGCGCTGGCGGACGAACTGTCACCCCAATTCTAACGGGCGACCTGCAGATAATTATGTTAGCTAAACGCATTATTCCCTGTCTCGATGTGACGCACGGGCGCGTGGTAAAAGGCGTCAGCTTTGTCGAGTTGCGCGATGCCGGTGATCCGGTGGAAATTGCGCGCCGCTATGACGATCAAGGCGCGGACGAGCTGACTTTTCTCGACATCACCGCCAGCTCGGACGACAGGGGGATCATTTTCCGTATCATCGAGCAGGTCGCATCGCAGGTGTTCATTCCGCTCACGGTCGGTGGCGGAGTGCGCGAAGTAGGCGATGTGCGCAATCTGCTCAATGCAGGTGCGGATAAGGTCAGTATCAACACCTCGGCTGTGCTCAACCCGCAACTGGTGGCGGACGCCAGCTCGCGTTATGGCTCGCAGTGCATCGTGGTGGCGATCGATGCCAAACAGGTCGCGCCGGAGCGCTGGGAGGTGTTCACCCACGGCGGGCGCAAGGCGACCGGGTTGGACGTGGTGGAGTGGGCAAAAAAGATGCAGACGCTGGGTGCAGGTGAAATTTTGCTCACCAACATGGACAGGGACGGACAGAAAAACGGTTTCGATCTGGCGCTCACCCGTCGTGTCACCGATGCGCTGGAGATCCCGGTGATCGCCAGTGGCGGCGTGGGTAATTTGCAGCATCTTGCAGACGGTGTCACGCTGGGCGGCGCGGATGCCGTGCTGGCAGCGAGTATCTTCCATTTCGGCGAATACACCGTGCAACAGGCCAAGCAGTACATGGCGAGCCAGGGAATCGAGGTCAGACTATGAGCGAAGCGTGGCTGAATAAGGTGAACTGGTCGGATGACGGGCTGGTTCCGGCCATCGCCCAGGATGCCGCGACCGGACGGGTGTTGATGGTGGCCTGGATGAACCGCGAGGCCTTGCGGCTGACCTGGCAGAAGAGCGAGGCGGTATATTGGTCGCGTTCGCGCCGCAAACTTTGGCATAAGGGCGAAGAAT
>JAUSLX010000097.1 GCA_030645775.1 Gallionella sp.
TCAAGATCGCGCCTTCGCCTTCCAGCGCCTGAATCATCACAGGACCGGAAATCATGAAACTGACCAGATCATTGAAGAAAGGGCGTGCAGCGTGCACAGCGTAAAAACCTTCCGCTTCGGCGCGTGACAATTGCGTCATGCGGGCAGCGATAACCTTCAGGCCGGCGCCTTCAAAACGGGAATAGATTTGACCGATAACATTTTTTGCAACAGCATCAGGTTTGATAATCGACAGGGTACGTTCAACAGCCATGCTACATTCTCCAAACAAAGTTAATAAAACTCAAAGTTAATAAAATTACGACCGCGCATTCTATCAGGCTTTGGCTAGACTGTCGCCCGGCCCGCGCCTGAAGGCAGTGCGCCTAATTTACGGCTGGCAAACCGAAAACCAGCCAACAAATCTGCCGGCGTCATATTAAAATGCACCCGGGTAAAGTTTTCCTGACAACTGCCGATATTGAAACCAAAGGGGTAGCCAATTTGATGTCCCCTCTGCATTATCCCGACATACTATCTGCTGAAACGCGAGGGGAAGCGATCATGAGTGTAACCTTCAGAATCAACGAACGCATTTACCGAGCTTATCCGACTCGCTTCTTTTGCGATGGCATTGAAATTCCGGCGACCGAGTTTTATGCCGCAATCAGATCGCATTACCGCCGAACCTGAACAGCCTGCAAATTACTTATGCGCATATTTATGCTATTGATGTTGCTGATTTCAGCAGCACACGCCGAAACTGATTTATTGAACGAGGCACAGCGGGCGCAGGAGGCGGGGGATTACGCGAAAGCCGCAACCCTGTTTACACCCCTGGCAGAAAAAGGCGATCCGCTCGCGCAGTTTAGTCTGGGCGTGCTGTATACCCAGGGTCGTATCCTCCTGAAAGATTACCGTGTGGCACTGCAATGGTATCTGGCTGCGGCTGAGCAAGGACATGCGCAAGCACAGAGCAATCTGGGCGAACTGTACTTGACTGGCAAAGGCGTGCCACAAGATTTCAAAAAGGCCATGCGCTGGTTTGCATCATCCGCCCAGCAGGAAAATGCATCAGCCCAACTGCACATCGGCGAGATGCACGCGGCAGGACAAGGCGTACCCCAAAACCACCCGGAAGCCATCAAATGGTATCGCCTGGCTGCCGCTCAGGGCAATGCCGGCGCCCACGCACGACTGGGTGAATGTTATGAGAACGGGCTGGGTGTTGCGCAGGACAGCGCCGCGGCCGCAGTGTGGCTGAGCGGCGCAGCAAACAATGCCGGCGATGTGAACAGTCGCAACGCCTATCTGGCACAACGCGATGTCATTACCCGGAGTATTGCCAGCCGCCAGTTGGCGCGGGAACAACAACTGGCCCGCGAGCAAGCCGAACGTGTAAAGGTTGCCGAAGCGGCAAGAATCGAGACCGCACGCAAGGAGGCCGAACAGGCCGCACTTGTCCAGGCGACTGAACAGGCCAGACAAAAAGCGATCGCCGATGCGGCACTCGAAGCGCAGATATTGGCTTACAAGCAGGCCAAAATCGAAGCGCAGGCGGCTAAGCTGCAGGCACAACAGGAAGCCAAGGCCAAGCACAAAGCCGAGTCAGAACGACGCATTGCCGGATTTGAAGCCGCAGCAGCGCAACGCAGAGCCGAAATTAATGCCGAAGCCAGACGACGCAATGCCGAACACAGCGCGCTGGAAAAAAGACTCAAAGCCGAACGCAAGGCAAAACAACAAGCCGAAACAGCCAACGATAGCAAAATCAAGGCACGGCATGCGAACAAGCTGGAGGAAATTGCTGAAGAACCGCAGGATATGCTGATGAATGAACGCGCTGCGAACACGATAACCTTGCCACCCAAAACACCGATCAAACTGAAACAGATCGAATGGTCAAAGGAAAAAGTCAGCCACTAGTCGTGGCGGGCCACCAAAGCAATCCGGACTGCCGCCTCGCCTTTTTCAGCCTGATATTCAGCCGCAATCGCTATTCCCGGAACACCCGCCAGCACATCGCCGCAATACAACAAGGGCAGGCGGTCGCGCTGCCAGGGGGGAATATGGTGTTCTTGCAGCAGGTTTTTCAGCGTGCGCGTGGCGGCATTTGCGGAGGGCCGCAGCGTTTCGCCCCCCTGGCGCAGACGCACGCTAATGTCCGCGCCCTGCAATTTCGCCAGACTGACACCCTGCCCGACGCCCTGCCGGAACTCGATACAGGAGCCTAGCGCAGGCCACGCCAGCTCGGCCTCGCCCCGCCATGACATGCTCAGATTGCGGTCGAATTCATCCAGCGCGCGCAGCGCATGCGCCCTGCCCTGATAGCGGCGCAACTGCCATGCACCGCCCGCAAAACGAATGCACACGGCGGCATCATCCCGCGCAGCGCACAACTGATTAACCATATCGTCCAGTTGCACGGTTTGCGGCATGGGCGCACCCAACTGATACAGAAAATAGCGCAGCAGATTTTTTGCCCGCGGCAGACTCAACGCCTTAATAGTCGCAACCGACAGGGTGTTTTCCGAAATGGATTCCGCCGCATCGATGCGTGCCAGCTCATCGAGCAGCCCGCCCGCCTCGGCAAAATGTTGCGCGCTGCGCGCCAGCGTATCCCGGTAGCCGGGAAATTTTTCGCCTAATAAGGGCAGCAGGCGGTGACGCAAAAAATTGCGCGGATAACGGTCATCCGCATTGCTCTCATCTTCTATCCATTGCAATTCATGCGCCCCGGCATAGGCCATAATTTCCTGACGTGAACAATGCAGTAAGGGCCGCACTTTCCTGTGCGAACTTGCGCGCCCGGAAAGCAGCGGCATCGCACTCGCACCGCGCACCCCTGCACCGCGCAACAGTTGCAGCAACAAGGTTTCAACCTGATCGTCAGCGTGATGCGCGAGCGCGACAAAATCACAGGGCCGGGCGGCAAATGCCGCATGGCGCAAGCGGCGTGCGGCGGCCTCGATACCCTGCGCACGCAACGGAGCAATGTCCACCTGTTCGATATGCAATGGAATAGAGAGGCGCGCGCACAGCCCGGCACAGAAATCTGCCCACAGACTGGCATTCGGGCTGATGCCGTGATGAACATGCAAGGCGGAAAGTTGCCAGCAATGGCGTGGTGCGAGCTGATGCAGCAGATGCAGCAGCACCACAGAATCCACGCCGCCGCTCAAGCCGATCAGAATGGCGCTGTTTGCGGGCAGCAGCGGCGTGATGCCCGCCGCAACCCGCCGCAACAGGACAGACTCGCACAACGCATGACGCTCCCCCGCAAGCGGGGGAGCGTCATGCGAGAGAGGAAAGGACTCGGTCAAACGTACCCCTACAGTTCGACTTCCTTGTATTTGCCATAACTCATCAGGCGATTGAAACGATGCTGCAACAAATCATTGGTTGATTTGGCTTGCGCGGTTTTCAGCGCGTCCTGCAACGCCTTTTTCACGCTCTGCATGGTCGCCGCGTAGTTGCGATGTGCGCCGCCCAACGGTTCGCTGATAATCTTGTCCACGATGCCCAGCGCCTTCAGACGGGTCGCGGTAATACCCAGTGTTTCCGCCGCATCCGCCGCATTGTCCGCACTCTTCCACAATATCGAGGCACAACCCTCGGGCGAAATCACCGAATAGGTCGAATACTGCAGCATCAGTGTCACGTCGCCGACGGCGATTGCCAGCGCACCGCCGGATCCGCCCTCGCCGATCAC
>JAUSLX010000110.1 GCA_030645775.1 Gallionella sp.
GTAAAACGCAGCCGTCCGGCAGAACTGATACCGGGCACCTTACGGGTCATCAGCTTGCGCATGAATTATCTGCCGCCCAATGCGCGTGATAGCGAACAGGTATTGCTGCTGGGGGAACGCGCCTTTATTTCCCGTTATGCCCTGGGACGCGACTATCACAAGGTGCTGCGCAATCGCCTGGCAAGGCTGACCGACAAGATACGCGCTGAAGTGGCGATATTCGACGGACGCGTCTTTACCGACAGTGCGCCAGTATTGGAAGTGGAACTGGCGAGCAAGGCGGCGCTGGGTTGGCGCGGCAAGCACACCTTACTGCTATCGCGTGAACACGGTTCCTGGTTTTTCATTGGGGAGATATACGTCAATCTGCCGCTACCGACAGATGACCCACAAGCAGAACATTGCGGCAGTTGCACCCGTTGCATAACGGTCTGTCCGACACAAGCCATCACAGCACCGTATCAACTGGATGCGCGTCGCTGCATTTCCTATCTGACCATAGAACTGAAAGGCCCCATTCCGGTCGAGTTACGCCCCTTGATAGGGAACCGTATCTACGGCTGTGACGATTGCCAGCTGGTGTGCCCATGGAACCGCTTTGCGCAAACCACTGCCGAGTCCGACTTTGTCGTGCGGCACGGTCTGGATGATGTCGGTCTGGCGGAATTATTTGCGTGGGATGAAGCCGAGTTCAAGGCCAAACTGGCGGGCAGCCCTATCCATCGTATCGGCCATGAGCAATGGCTGCGCAATATTGCCGTGGCGATGGGCAATGCCCCACAAAGTGCAGCCATAGTCGCAGCCTTGCAATCACGCGCAAACCATCATTCAGAACTGGTGCGCACGCATGTCGACTGGGCGCTGGCGCAACAGCGCGCAGCACAGCCTGCTAATAGATAAACCGCTCACGCAGCGCCTCCAGGTTCAATTCGCGCAGGATAAATTCCAGGCGCAGGCGTACATCCTTACGCGGCGTTCCCGTGCGACGGGCAATGATCAGTTCGTTCTTCATCGAGTGTTCCCATCCGACCAATTCAGTGACGGTCAGCTGATAACCATGTGACTCCAGCAGCAGGCAGCGCAACACGTTGGTGAGATGACTGCCAAATTCGCGGCTGTGTATAGGATGGCGCCATATTTCAGACAGCGGTGTCTTGCCGAACGACTGGTTTTTATGTTTGTTCAACACACTGGCGACTTCGGCCTGACAACAGGGAACCAGCACGATAAATTTGGCCCGCTTGTGCAAGGCAAATTTGATTGCATCGTCGGTGGCCGTATTGCAGGCGTGCAGCGCGGTGACAATGTCAATCTGCTCCGGCAGCAACGGCGAACGTATGGAATCTTCCACCGACAGATTCAAAAACGACATGCGCGCAAAACCAAGCTTAGCCGCCAATTCCTGCGACTTGCTGACCAGAGCCTCGCGCGTCTCGATACCGTAAACATGCCCGGATTCAGTTTCACTCTGGCGCGCCTTGAGGAATAAATCGTAAAGAAT
>JAUSLX010000115.1 GCA_030645775.1 Gallionella sp.
ACATCACAGCCAACTGGGAGCTGTACAAGGCTGAACTGGAGCTGGTCAAGGTATTCGCCAAATATGGCATAGAACTACGCCTGTTCCATGGACGTGGCGGCACAGTCGGACGCGGCGGCGGCCCCAGTTATGACGCAATCCTGGCACAACCGCCGGGCAGCGTGAACGGACAGATCCGCATCACCGAACAAGGTGAGGTGATTTCCAGCAAATATTCCAATCCTGAAATCGGCCAGCGCAATCTGGAAACCCTGATTGCCGCCACCATGGAGGCGACGTTGCTGCATCATCACGGCGCGGACAGCGCGATGCCGGAATATCACCGCATCATGGAGGAACTAAGCCTGGATGCGTTCGCGGCTTATCGCAAGCTGGTGTATGAAACACCCGGCTTCACCGACTATTTTTTCATTGCCACTCCGATCCGCGAAATCGCCGAACTCAACATCGGCAGCCGCCCGTCATCGCGCAAGGCATCCGACCGCATTGAAGACCTGCGCGCCATCCCCTGGGTGTTCAGCTGGGGCTTGAATCGCACACTGTTACCGGGCTGGCTCGGTTTCGGCAGCGCGGTGCAGCAATTCATCGCCCGCGAAGGCAACGCCGGCCTGGCGCAATTACAGGCCATGTACAAGAATTGGGCGTTCTTCCGCGGATTGATGTCCAACATGGACATGGTGCTGTCCAAGACGGATATGGGCATCGCCTCGCGCTACGCCGAACTGGTGGAAGATATCGAATTGCGCGAACGCATCTTCGGTGCGATACACAGCGAATGGGAAGTGACCGTCAAAATGCTGTTCAAGGTAACAAGCAACACCTCGCTGTTGCAGGACAACCCCACGTTCGCGCGCAGCTTGCTGACGCGCTCACCCTACATTGACCCGCTCAACCACTTGCAGGTCTCGCTGCTGGAACGTCATCGTGCCGGCGACGACAGCGAGCAGGTCAAACGCGCCATCCATCTGACCATCAACGGCATCGCGACCGGCCTGCGCAACAGCGGCTAATCAAACAAAAGGCCCGCCGAGGCGGGCGCGCAATGCTTTTTCGAAAAGGATCATGGCCCATCCTTGGCCAGCGCCTGCAATATCGCCCTGAGCAGCGTCCAGCAACGCGCGACAGAGGCGATTTTCACCCGCTCGCCGGGCGCATGCGCGCCGCGTATATCCGGCCCGAAGGAAATCATGTCCAGATGCGGATGGCTGGCGGCGAGCAGCCCGCATTCCAGTCCGGCATGAAGCACCTGCAATCCGGCAGCTTGACCGAATTGCGCGCTGTAGACCTGTTGGCACAACGCCAGCAAACCGGATGACGGGTTCGGTGTCCAGCCCGGATACGCGCCGTGTTTCCATGCGCGCAGGCCGTAGCCGGCCGCATAGGCAATCAGCTTGTCGGCCAGCGCATCCGCGCGACCATCCAGCAGTGAGCGCACCTTGAAGGTTGCCTTGAAAACACCCTGCTCCAGGACAACCACGCCCAGATTGCTTGAGGTGTCAGTCACACCGGGGAAATCATCACTCACGCGCGCCACCCCATTCGCGACAATATCGAGGAAAGCCAGCAGCGCCGCGGTATCTGCCATACCTGTGTCCGGCAGGGCATCGTCATGCTTACACACCAACGACACGTCCGCATCGGCCTCTTTGAAGCGCGTCCGCCATGCCTCATGGCGGTGCTGCACCCATGCGTCGATATTCGATGCCATCGCAATGGGCAGCGCGCACACGGCATATGCCTCGCGCGGGATCGCGTTGCGCGCCGTGCCGCCGTTTAACGCCATCAGACGCAGATCGGTATGCGCAGACAAATCGCGCAGCGCTTCCGCCAGCAACTTGATCGCATTGCCTCGCCCCAGATGGATGTCGATACCGGAGTGGCCGCCACTGAGCCCGGACACTTCCAGCCGTATCAGCGCATAGCCCGGCGGAATATCCTGCTGCGCGCACTCATGACGCACTTCCACATCCACACCGCCTGCGCAACCGAGATAGAAATATCCCCACTCTTCGCTATCCAGATTGATCAGCATCCTGCCCTGCAAGCTGCCGGGCAGAAGCCCGCGCGCGCCATCCATGCCGGATTCCTCGTTGACGGTGAGCAGCACCTCCAGCTGCGGATGGATCAGTCCCGGCGCTTCGAGCGCTGCCAGCGCGAGTGCCACACCGATGCCGTTGTCCGCGCCCAGCGTGGTATTTTCTGCCACCACCCAGCCGTCGCGCACCACCCCGTTGACCGGATCGCGCAAAAAATCATGCTGCGTGCCGGAATTGACCTGACACACCATATCGAGATGACCTTGCAGAATCACGCCGGGCATCGCCTCGCAACCGGGACTGGCGGGTTTCTTCAGGATCAGGTTGCCCGCAACGTCAACTACCGCCGTTATGCCGCGTGCTCTTGCCCAGACGACCAGGTGTTCGGCCAGTGCGGCTTCATGCAGCGAGGCGCGTGGTATTTCGCACAGCGTCGCAAAGTGTTCCCAGACCAGATGCGGATGCAGTTCTTTCAGGTTGGTCTTCATGTTTTATCTCGTTTTTAACCAGTCCAGCACGCCTAGACCTGCGACACGTCCGCTGGCAAAGCAGGCTGTCAACAGATAACCACCGGTGGGTGCTTCCCAGTCCAGCATTTCGCCCGCGCAGAACACGCCGGGCAACACCATTAAATGCTCATCCAGCGCCTCAAAAACCACGCCGCCCGCACTGCTGATCGCCTCGTCCAGCGGCCTTGCGGCGACCAGCGTCAGCGGCAGTGACTTGATGGCGGCCGCCAGCCGTTCGGGCTGATCGAAGCAGTCGCGCGGCAACAGTTCGCGCAACAAACTGCTCTTCACACCCTTGATATTTGCCCGGCTCTGCAAATGGCTGGACATCGAGCGCGAACCGCGCGGATGGTCCACTTCAGCCAGAACGCGCTGCAGGTCTTTGCCAGGCAGCAGATCGATGTTGATCACCGCGCTGCCAGCGGCATCGATCTGGTCGCGCAAATCAGCAGACAGCGCATAGATCAGGCCGCCCTCGATCCCGCTCGCGGTCACCATCACATCGCCCTGTTTTGTATGCGCCCGCCCCGCGCCGTCGGTAAAACTCACCGTCACCGACTTCAACGGCTGGCCTGCAAATTTATCGGAAAAATGCGCGCTCCAGTTCACATCGAAACCGCAGTTTGCGGGTTTGAGCGGCGCAACAGCAATCCCGCGTGCGGCCAGCATCGGCACCCATGCCCCATCGGAACCCAGCCGCGCCCAGCTGCCGCCGCCCAGCGCCAGCACTACCGCATCGGCCTGAACCGTAACGAGGCCTGTTGCTGTTTCAAAACAGAGCGCGGCCTTCTCACCCGTTTGCGTATCCCAGCCGCTCCAGCGATGGCGCATGTGAAAGCGCACCCCGGACTCGCGCAGGCGGTGCAGCCAGGCGCGCAACAACGGTGCCGCCTTCATATCCGTGGGAAACACCCGCCCCGAACTGCCGACAAAAGTTGAAATACCCAGTCCATGCACCCACTCGCGCAAGGCTTCCGGTCCGAAGGCATCGAGCAACGGTTTGATCTTTGCACTGCGCACACCGTAACGCGACAGGAAATCGTCCGGCGATTCCGAGTGCGTGATATTCATCCCGCCCTTGCCCGCCATCAGAAACTTGCGCCCCACAGTGGGCATCGCATCGTACAGATCGATGCGAACGCCGGACTGCGCCAGCACCTCGGCCGCCATCAGTCCGGCCGGCCCGCCGCCGATGACGGCGACTCGCGGACTATTCTTCATGCGGTGATTTTTTCAAGAAAATGATCCGATTGTTATTGCAGCGCGGATTCTAAAACAGCGCACCCTGTTTGTCACAGAACCTGCACGGCAAGTTTTACAAAATCCGCGGTCGCGACGAATATAATGGACAGCCCCGGCAGGTGTGTTCAGCGCCATTTTAAAGTCTCACGAAAGAAATCATGCTTCCCTATACCTTGCTCGACACCGCATCCTGGTCGGATACCACGCTGCGGCTATACCAGCGCGGCGACGAATTTTCTATCCGCGTGGATAAGGCGGGTGAACTGATGAACAGCCGCGCACATCACTCGGAGGATGTACTGGCTGAGCTGGCTTGCGAGCAGATCGCCGGACGGGAAAATCCGCACCTGCTGGTGGGCGGTCTCGGCATCGGTTTTACCCTGGCGGCCGTGCTATCCCACACGGGTTCCGGCGCGCGGGTAACGGTGTCCGAACTGATCCCTGCGGTAGTGCGCTGGAATCGGGATTATATGGGCCACCTGGCCGGATTTCCGCTGGATGACGGGCGCGTTCACGTACTGGAACAGGATGTCGGCAGGGTAATGCAGGAACACGGCAACAGCTTCGATGCCATCATGCTGGATGTGGATAATGGCCCGAGTTCATTCACCCACGATGATAACGGCGCCTTATACAGCCTGTGCGGGCTAAAACAGGCTTATACCGCGCTCAAGCCGGGCGGCGTACTCACCGTCTGGTCCGCCACCGCCGATCCCGCCTTTACTCAGCGCATGGAGAAAACAGGTTTTTCCGTATCACAACAGCGGGTAGGGTCATACAAGGCGAAGCGCGGCAACCGACACACCATCTGGATCGGCGTCCGGCCTGACAACTGAAACAGGACATCCACTCGATTTCGCGCTGCTTGCAAGCTCTGGCAGCAACGGCTTATCAATATGCCCTCCCCCTTACAGGGGGAGGGCT
>JAUSLX010000098.1 GCA_030645775.1 Gallionella sp.
TTAAAAAAAATCAAGCAGCAGGCTTACGACGAAGGCTACGCCAGTGGGCAGCAAGCAGGCTATGCGAGCGGCATCCAACAGGCACAAGCTGAAACGATCCGACTGCAAACCCTGATGCAAAATCTGCAAATTGCGCTTACCCAATTTGATGAACAGCTGGCGCAGTCATTGCTGGATTTATCGCTGGAAATTGCGCACAAAATGGTCCTTGAAGCATTGCAGATCAAGCCTGAAATTATCCTGAAAGTCGTCACTGCCGCCATCAGCGGTTTGCCGCACTTTAACCAGAATGCACATCTGATTCTGCACCCGGAAGATGCAGAACGCGTGCGTGAGCAGATGGGGGAACATCTGACGCAAGCCGGATGGAAGATTTTTAGCGACCCGCAAATCGAGGTCGGCGGCTGTCGTGTAGAAACAGCCCACAGCAATGTGGACGCAAGTAATCAGTCTCGCTGGAAGCATGCCGTAGAATCAATCGGACAGGATAAATCATGGCTGACGACCTAGACCTGCCCCTGAGAACAGAGTTGCCCCCCGAATCCCTGATCCTCGATCCTGCATCCTCGATCCTCGATCCTGCATCCTGCATCCTGACTCCTGCACTCCCCAACCCCCACAGCCTGCGCTGGCAGGAATTCCTCGCGGAAGGCCGTGAATATGTGGCTGACTGCAACACCATGCCGCCCAGCGGTCACTTGACCAAGGTAACCGGTCTGATTATGGAAGCCGTTGGCTTGCAGATGCCGGTGGGCAGCACCTGTGCGATCCGCCTGATAAACACCACCGTAGACGCCGAAGTTGTCGGCTTTTCCGGTGAAAAACTGTTCCTGATGCCGGAAAATGATGCCCACGGTTTGATTCCCGGTGCGCGCGTCATGCCGATTGAACCCGTACATACCCTGACGCTCTCGGGAAAACGCAAACCGTTGCGCCGCCGCCTGTCCGATCACGCCAAACATCTTCCGGTAGGAGACATGTTGCTCGGGCGCGTGCTGGATGGTGCGGGCAGGCCGCTCGATCAACTCGGCCCCCTGCTGGAAACCGCCTCTGCCCCGTTGCAAAGCCGCCCTTTCAATCCGCTGGAGCGCGCCTCGATTGATACCCCGCTGGATGTGGGCGTGCGCGCCATCAACAGCCTGCTCTCGGTAGGACGAGGCCAGCGCATGGGACTGTTCGCCGGCAGCGGTGTAGGCAAGAGCGTACTGCTCGGCATGATGGCGCGCTATACCAGCGCGGATGTCACCGTGGTCGGACTCATCGGCGAACGGGGTCGCGAGGTCAAGGAATTCATCAATGATATTCTCGGCAAAGAAGGAATGGCCCGTTCGGTGGTAGTTGCCACCCCCGCCGACACCTCGCCGCTGATGCGCCTGCAGGGCACAGCTTACGCCACCACCATTGCCGAATATTTCCGCGATCAGGGCAAGAATGTACTGCTCATCATGGACTCATTGACCCGCTACGCGATGGCGCAACGCGAAATTGCCCTGGCTGTGGGCGAACCCCCCGCAACCAAGGGCTACCCGCCCTCAGTCTTTGCCAAACTGCCGCAACTGGTTGAACGGGCCGGAAACGGTCTGGAGGGAAGCGGTTCGATCACCGCTTTTTATACCGTACTGACTGAAGGCGACGATCAGCAGGATCCAATCGCTGACAGTGCGCGCGCCATTCTTGATGGACATATCGTGCTGTCGCGACGTCTGGTCGAGCAAGGGCATTACCCCGCCATTGATATTGAAGCCTCGATCAGTCGCGTGATGTCGCGTCTGGCCACGCCCGAACATGCCGCACTGGTGCAAAAATTCAAACATATGTACGCGCATTATCAGCGCAACCGTGATTTAATTAGCGTCGGCGCCTATATCAGCGGCAGTGACCCGTTTCTGGATGAGGCGATCAAGCTCTATCCCCGAATGGAGAAATTCTTGAAGCAAGGCATGCATCAACGCGAAACTTACCAAAGCAGCATCGCACAACTGGCGGCCTTGTTTGAGCCCATACACTAACGACCATGACTAAACCATTCCACTTGCAACCCCTGTTGAATCTGGCGCAGATCAAGAATGAATCGGCCACGCGCCGGCTCGGGCAACTCAACAAACAGCAACACGATAAACAAACCCAGCTCGAAATATTGCAGCAATACCGCAAGGACTATCAGACGCGCCTGCAGGAATCCAGCCAAAACGCGATGGATCCCGCCCTGCTGCGCAATTTTCAGGAATTCATCAACAAGCTCGATCTCGCCATCGTGCAACAAATCAAAGCGGTTGAACAAAGTAAATTGTCAACGCAACTGGGGCGGGGTGAATTCAGCGATACACAACGCAAGCTCAAGTCATTTGACACCTTGCAACAACGCCACATCGAAACGCAAAACAAGACCGAGGCAAAACTGGAACAGCGCGCAATGGATGAACACACCAACCGTTCCGCCGCTTACAAAATGCGCAATACAGAAAAAGAAAACCAGTAAAGCAATCCGCGAATGCGTACATTGAACAAACTCCCTTATATCGGAGCAATACCATGCTAAATAATACCTTCACCAGCAGTCTGCCAAAATTATCCGCTCAAGGCTCGCTTGCACGCAGCGACGAATCGGGCATCATGGTAAAGCCGGGCGGCAAGCAGGGTGTATCGTTTGGTTCCGTATTGTCACGACAAATTGAAGGTAATACGGCAGCTGAAAAGCTCCCCCCGGACTCCAAAACCACAACAGACGCTGCCGTTGATGGAAAAGAACAGAATGTGGCGCCGGCCATTCTCCCCGATCAGGCTTCCAACCCGCTGGCCGCCCTGTTGTTTGCCAATCAGGAGTCAAAATCAGCAATCGCCCCTGAAGCTGGGGGTAAGACAACCGCTGCCAATGAACTCAGCGCAGAAATAGCAGCGGCCACTGAACTGGATGGCAAAAAAACAGCTGACCCTAAGCTCAACGGCCAGGCAACAGCAGTCAGCGAACTCAACGACAAGCCCATAGCCGCCGCACCCAATAGCCAGCTAACAGCACCCCCTGAACTCAACGGCATGGCAACAGGAGTCGACGCACTCAACAGCAACACCATCGCTGCCGGGCTC
>JAUSLX010000124.1 GCA_030645775.1 Gallionella sp.
ACAACTGCACAGCTTGTCACGCAATTGACAAGAAAGTGGTTGGACCGTCTTTCATGGATATTGCCAAGAAATACAAGGGCGACGCTACGGCTGAAGCCAAGCTGATTGCTAAAGTATCCAAGGGCGGTGCGGGTGTATGGGGTTCCATGCCTATGCCTGCTAACGATGCAGCTGGCAAGAAGCAGGATCAGATGAAAGAAGTGGTTCAGTTCGTTTTGGGTCTGGCCAAGTAATATTGACCTGAGTAGTACGCAAAAAAGCCGGCGCAAGTCGGCTTTTTTGTTGCCTGTAAAATTGACAAGCAGTGCGCCTGCTCCGCATAATCCGCGGCTAGTCGCTAGTCGCTAGTCGCTAGTCGCTAGTCGCTAGTCGCTAGTCGCTAGTCGCTAGTCGCTAGTCGCTAGTTGGCAGGGGCGAATCCATTCGTCCGAACAATCGGGAATTAAATATGTCATTTCGTTTTGTTAAATCGTTGCTCCTCGCCGCATTGGTCTTGATGCTGGCTTCATGCGGAAAATCCGCCACCGATCAGGCGGCCGCTTCCGGCGATCGGGTGGTACGTATCGGTGCGGTCGCACCTTTGACCGGACCTCAGGCTCATCTGGGAAAAGACAACGAGAACGGTACACGCATGGCGATCGATGATGCCAACGCGAAGGGTATCGTCATCGGCGGGCGCAAGATACATTTCGAGTTGATCAGCGAAGACGATCAGGCTGACCCCAAGACCGCAACCATCGTCGCGCAGAAGCTGGTGGACAATGAAGTGGCGGGCGTAATCGGTCACCTCAATTCCGGCACGACCATTCCGGCTGCAAAGATTTACAGTGATAACGGCATTGCCCAGATATCCCCTTCGGCCACGGCGGTCAGCTTTACCAAACAGGGTTTCAAGACGGCGTTCCGTGTGATGGCGAATGATGCGCAGCAGGGGCAGGCATTGGGCGAGTATGCGGTGAAAAATCTGGGTGCAAAAAAGATCGCCGTCATTGATGACCGTACCGCCTATGGACAGGGGCTGGCCGACGAATTCATCAAGGCGGCAAAGGCGGCCGGTGGAGAAATTGTGGCGCATGAATATACCAGTGACAAGTCGGTAGATTTTACCGCCGTGTTGACTGCGGTAAAGGGCAAGCAGCCTGATCTGCTGTTCTACGGCGGCATGGATGCGCAGGGCGGCCCGATGGCCAGGCAGCTCAAGGCGCTCGCATTGAACGTGAAATTCATCATGGGCGACGGCGGTTATACCCCGGAATTTGTCAAGCTGGCCGGCGTCGCGGCGGAAGGCGCTTATGCCTCGTTGCCCGGCGTGCCACTGGATAAAATGCCCGGCGGGAAAGCCTTTGCAGAGCGTTTCGTCGCCAAATATCAGCCTATCCAGCTGTACGCGCCCTATTGCTATGACGCAGTGAACGTGATGATTGCAGCGATGCAAAAAGCCGATTCGGTTGAACCGGCCAAATATCTGCCTGCTCTGCCGAATATTTCCCACGAGGGCATCACGGCGCGCATTCAGTTTGACGGTAATGGCGACCTCAAGGGTGGCGCGGTGACGCTGTATCAGGTCAGGCAAGGCAAGTGGCAGCCGCTGGAAACCGTCGGCGCGGATAAATAACCCATAAAACCCCTTTTGTCCGCAGATTCACGCAGATTTTAATCTCAGTTAATCTGTGCAATCTGCGGATAACAAGTTTTAAGGCATAACAGCCGACTTCTATCAGTACATGGAAATATTTCTTCAGCAAATCATCAACGGTCTGGTGCAAGGCAGCGTCTATGCGCTGGTCGCGCTGGGCTACACCATGGTGTATGGCATCCTCGGCCTGATCAATTTTGCGCATGGCGAAGTGGTGATGGTCGGCGCAATGCTGGTACTTTCTGCGTTAACGGCCATGCTCGGTTTGGGCGTGCCGCCGTTGCTGGCCTTGCCGGTCAGTCTGCTGCTGGCGATGGCGGGTTGCATGCTGCTGGGTTACGGGATTGAGCGCGTCGCTTACCGTCCGTTGCGCCATGCGCCGCGCCTGGCGCCGCTGATTACTGCGATCGGCGTCTCCATTGTGTTGCAGAATCTGGCGATGATGATCTGGGGGCGCGAGTATCACGCCTTTCCGCAATTGATAAACAATCAGCCACATCACATCGGTGGTGCAATCATCAACGATATCCAGATCATCATCGTCATCATGGCGGTGATGATCATGACCGGTCTGATGGCAGTGGTACACCGCACTCGTCTGGGACGTGCGATGCGTGCCGTGGCCGAAAATCAGCATGCCGCGCAGTTGATGGGCGTCGATATCAATCGCGTAATTTCCATCACCTTCATGCTGGGCTCGGCGCTGGCCGCCATAGCCGGGCTGATGGTCAGTGCCAACTATGGCCTCGCACATTACTACATGGGTTTCATGCTCGGGTTGAAAGCCTTCACTGCGGCGGTGTTGGGCGGGATAGGCAATCTGCGCGGGGCGATGCTGGGCGGATTGCTGCTGGGGCTGATCGAAAGCCTGGGGGCGGGCTACATCGGCGACCTGACCGGCGGATTTCTGGGTAGCCAGTACCAGGACGTGTTCGCCTTCTTCGTGCTGATCGCGGTGCTGGTGTTGCGTCCTTCGGGATTGCTCGGCGAACGCCTGGCTGAGCGCGCATGAAAAAACCTCACATAAGCTACTGCGCGCCCGAATCAATGTGTCGCATGCTCGCTCATTCCTCGCCTACCCTTACGGTATGTCTCGTCATTCGCTGTGCGGCTCCTTTTGCTTCGAGCTGCTCGCTACGCTTCTGCGAGGTTTTTGTACTGTGAAAAATTTTAAATTCACCCGGCAACATCTACTGTTCAGTCTGATGCTGGTTGCGGTGCTGTTGTTGCCGTTCGTAACCGACGCCTTGCTCGGACGCGGCTGGGTGCGCATCGTGGATTTTGCGATGCTCTACATCATGCTGGCGCTGGGGCTGAACATCGTGGTCGGTTATGCGGGTCTGCTGGATCTGGGCTATATCGCGTTCTTCGCGGTGGGGGCGTATTGCTATGCGCTGACCGGCTCGCCGCATCTGGCACTGGCGTTTCCGATGTTGTTTCCCGACGGTCTGCATTTGTCATTCTGGCTGGTCGTGCCATTGGCGGCGTTGCTGGCGGGCGGTTTCGGTGTATTGCTGGGTGCGCCGACCTTGCGTTTGAGAGGCGATTATCTGGCCATCGTCACGCTCGGCTTCGGCGAAATCATCCGTATTTTCATGAATAATCTGAATGCACCGGTCAATCTGACTAATGGTCCGCAAGGCATCAGCCGGATTGATCCGATCAGCGTGGCCGGGGTATCGCTCAATGCCACGCAGGACGTGTTCGGCATTACGCTGCCCTCGGTGCACCTGTATTTTTACCTGTTTCTCGGCTTTGCAGCCCTGGTGGTATTCGTCTCGCACAGGCTGGAAAAATCGCGCATCGGACGAGCCTGGATGGCGATACGGGAAGATGAAATCGCCGCCGCTTCCATGGGCATCAATACCCGCAACCTCAAGCTGCTGGCGTTCGCGATGGGTGCGATGTTTGGTGGCGTGTCGGGCACTTTATTTGCGGGTTTTCAGGGTTTCGTCAGTCCGGAGAGCTTCAGTCTGATGGAGTCCATCATGGTGCTGTGTATGGTGGTGCTGGGCGGAATGGGCAACATCTACGGGGTGATTCTGGGCGGATTGCTGCTGGCCCTGTTGCCGGAAATATTGCGCCATAGTGTCGTGCCGCTGCAACAGGCGCTGTTTGGTAAAACCCTCATTGACCCGGAAAGTCTGCGCATGTTGCTGTTTGGCACGGCGTTGATTGTGGTGATGCTGTACCGTCCGGCAGGCTTGTGGCCGTCCCGCGTACGCCGCCGCGAGCTGGAAAGCGATGAGACAACAGTATGAGTAACACATTGCTGGAACTCTCAGGCATAGGCAAACAATTCGGCGGCTTGAGTGCGTTGAGCGAGGTGTCATTGCACATCCGGCGCGGCGAAATTTATGGTCTTATCGGTCCGAACGGCGCAGGCAAGACCACGCTGTTCAACGTCATTACCGGCTTGTATCAGCTGGACGCGGGCAAATTTAATTTCAACGGGCACAGCTATCAAACGGCCAAGCCACATGTGCTGGCGCAGGCGGGTATTGCGCGTACCTTTCAGAACATCCGCCTGTTCGCCAATCTCACCGCGCTGGAAAATGTGATGACAGGTCGTCACCCGCGCACGCAGGCTGGCGTATTCGGTGCGCTGCTGCGCAATCGGCGCACGCGCGACGAGGAACGCGCCAGCACCGAACGTGCACGCGAATTGCTGCGCTACGTCGGTATCGCGAAAGCACACCAGACGCTGGCAAAGAATCTGTCCTACGGCGAACAGCGCCGTCTGGAAATAGCACGCGCACTGGCTACCGATCCTCTGTTGCTGGCGCTTGATGAACCCGCTGCCGGGATGAATGCCACCGAAACGGAAAGTCTTAAAGCGCTGCTGCAGGATATACGTTCCACCGGTGTCACAGTGATGTTGATCGAGCACGATGTGAAGTTGATTATGGGGCTGTGTGACCGTGTTGCGGTGCTGGATTACGGCAGGAAGATAGCCGAAGGCGTGCCTGAGCAGGTGCGCCGTGATCCGGCGGTCATCGCCGCCTATCTGGGAGCGGACGATGAGTAGGGCCAATACGCCATTGCTCGAAGTACGCGAGTTGAAAGTCGCCTACGGCGGCATACATGCGGTCAATGGCATCACTATTGATATCGCTCCCGGCGAACTGGTTGCGCTGATCGGCAGCAATGGCGCGGGCAAGACCACCACGCTGAAGACCCTGGCGGGCCTGCTGGTGCCCGGCTCGGGACAAATTCGCTTCGATGGACAAAATTTGCATAAAGTGGCGGCGCATCAGCGCGTGTCTATGGGGATTGCCCTGGTGCCGGAAGGACGCGGCGTATTTGCACGCCTTTCCGTTGCGGAAAATTTGCTGATGGGGGCATATAGCCGCAGCGATCAAGATGAAATTGCCACCGATCTGGCGCGCATGTATGCCTTGTTCCCACGCCTGGTTGAACGAAAAGATCAGCTGGCCGGAACGCTGTCCGGCGGCGAACAGCAGATGCTGGCGATGGCGCGTGCCTTGATGAGCCGCCCGCGTCTGCTGATGCTGGATGAACCCAGTATGGGACTGGCACCGTTGATGGTGAAAAAGATTTTTGAAACCATACGCGAAGTGGCGGCACAGGGTATGAGTATCCTGCTGGTCGAACAGAATGCCAGACTCGCTTTGCAGGTTGCCGGGCGTGGCTACGTGATGGAGGGCGGCGCGATTACCTTGTCAGGCGCGGCCAGCGAATTGCTCGGCAGTGATGCCGTGAGGTGCGCCTATCTGGGTGGGTAGAGACAACCTTCAGCGTGGCCGATCAGATATCGTTGCACAGACATCCTTGCCTTAAATAAGCCATTCCTAAGCCGGACAAGCCGGAACCAAACGTCGGGATAAATCCCGACCTACAAGTTTTGTTCCGGCTTGTTCGGCTTAGGTGGCGGGTTAATAAATAAGCTGATGCTATCAGTTATGCTTGACGCTTCGCAGGAAGTTACTATGTTGGTCTACCCCTTGATTTCATTGTTCAGAAAAGCTTCAAACTGATCAATGGGCATCGGTTTGCCGAACAGATAACCCTGGAAGTGCGTGCAACCTTTGTCAAATAGTAGTTGTCGCTGCTCTTCCGTCTCCACTCCTTCGGCGATGATATTCAGATTCATGCTGTTTGCCATCGCGATAATGGTGCGCACAATGGCTTTGTCGCTGCTGTCGGTGACAAGGTCGCGCACGAACGAGCGGTCTATCTTGAGCTGGTCGAGCGGCAGTCGTTTGAGGTATTGCAAGGAGGAATAGCCTGTGCCGAAGTCGTCCAGCGAAAACCTCACACCGATCTTTTTCAGCGCATTCATCGTGGTAATCGTTTCTTCGATGTTTTCCAGCAGCAGGCTTTCGGTTAGTTCCAGTTTGAGCAGTTTTGGATTGATATCATGGTCCAGCACGGCTGTCTGTACCTGAGTCACAAATTCGGGCTGGCGGAATTGTCTTGCGCTGACATTTACCGCCAGAATCAAGTTCCGGGTTAAAACTTGTTGCTGCCACACCTTGAGTTGAGCGCATGCGGTCTCCAGCACCCAAAGGCCTATCGGCAAAATCAGCCCCGTTTCTTCCGCCAACGGGATGAATTGTACAGGTGCAATCAAGCCGCGTTCAGGGTGTAGCCAGCGTATCAATGCCTCGGCGCCCAATGGATGGCCCGAGCTGTCCATTTGAATCTGGTAGTACAAACGGAATTGCTGGTTATCAATGGCTTTGCGCAATTCGCCTTCGAGGGCTGCGCGGCTGTTGACGGACTCCTGCATCATCGGGTCGAAAAAGCGCAACGTGTTGCGGCCGGCTTTCTTGGCCTGATACATGGCGATGTCGGCCTGCTTCAGCAGTTCCTCGATTTCACGCTCGTGGTCATTGAACAGGGTCGCTCCGATGCTGGGGGTGCTGCGGTACTCATGAATGGTGAGCTGGTAAGGCCGGTCGAGCGCGAGCAGAATTTTCTCGCCGATGGCTTTGGTTTGCGCCGCAGCTTCCAGCGGCTGACAGCTTAATTCTTCCAGCATCACCACGAATTCGTCGCCGCCCAGACGTGCCACGGTATCGCCTTCTCGTACACAGGATTCCAGGCGCAGTGCGACCTGCTGCAGCAGCAAGTCGCCCATGTCGTGTCCCAGGGTGTCATTGAGCGTCTTGAAATTATCCAGATCGATGAACAGCAGCGCCCCCGAATTTCCGCTGCGCGTGCTGGTAGCCAATGCCTGCTTGAGTCTGTCCATCAGCAGTCGCCGGTTGGGAAGCAGAGTGAGCGGGTCGTAAAATGCCAGACTCTTGATTTTGTCCGTTGCCGCCATGCTCGTGGTAATGTCGTTAAAGGTGGCAACATAATTCACGACTATACCGTTCGGGTCACTCACTGCGGTGATGGTGAGGTATTCCGGATAAACTTCACCGTTCTTGCGGCGGTTCCATATTTCACCTCCCCAGGCACCCGTGCTGCTGATACTCTCGCGCATCGCGGTATAGAAGTTTGCGTCCTGGCGACCAGAATTGAGCAGGCGCGGGTTTTTACCTGCGACCTCGTCGCTCGTGTAGCCGGTGATGCTGGTGAAGGCGCGGTTCACCCTGAGGATCACGCCATGCGCATCGGTGACCATGATGCCTTCCTGAGCTTCAAAGGCGGTAGCCGCAATGCGCAGTTCGGCCTCGGCTCTCTTGCGTTCGAGCACCTCCGCAGACAGTGCTTCGCGTGCGACGGTGACCTCGGCGAGCTTTGCCGTCATTTCATTGAAGTTCCGGGCAAGCTGTGCGAACTCATCCCGGCCTGTCACGGCGACGCGCAACTCAAGGTCGCCCAGTGCGATCTGCTTCATGCTGTTGCTCAGATGATTGACCGAGCGCGTGATGCTGCGAATCAGCGGCCAGAGAATCAGAAGAATGACACCGGTGATAAGAGTCAGTGCAAAGGCCAGAAAATTCTCGCGTTTTTGATCGAACGTCGCGGCTTCTTGCTGGTTGATTTCGGAAATCCGGTTGGCAACGGGTATCGAACCTTGCAAGGTGACATGGAGACGTTCGGTTAAACTTGCCAGGTAGTCTTGTTGCACAGCATTGAGTGGTTGATCTCGTTTTCGGTCGAGCAATTGCGTGAGTTCCTGAAAATCACGCTGACTGTCTTCAAAGTATTCAAGCAAGGTCTCGATGAGTTCGCTTTCATCGGACGAGGAGGAGGTTTTTCCGGCTTTCTGCAGTTGTGGCCCGAGTTCTTGCGTGATCGACATCCATTGCTGGCGGGGACGCTCCAACTTGTTCTCCATGGTCATTTCATGCACGGCCATGAACAGGTTGAAGTAGTCTTTCTCAAGGTGATTGGCGAAAATTGCTTTTTCTCTGTACGCATCGAGCCGTTGCTGAGTCACCATCGCCCCCGCGATGAATATCAGGAGCAGCAGCAAGGGTAGCAATCCAATCAGGATCAGTCGGGTGCGGATGAGCATGGCGTTACCTGATGATCGTTACGGAATTGGGTTTGACTTTCCGCAGCGCATCTTCCTTGATCAGGAGCAGGTAGTTCGGCATGCGCTTCGCGGTCAGAAGATTTTCGTTCATTGCCCAGGACGCGACATTTTCCAGCACATAAACCAGCCGCTGTTCCAGGCTGAGGCGCAGTTTTACCTGATGCAGGTCGGATGCTATTTTTCCCGGCGTGCTGTTGAGCCGTGCCGCCAGGATAGCGGCGGCTACACCCGGTTGTTCACGCACCAGTATTTCGGCCTTGCGCAGTGCGCGCAGAAATGCCTGCATTGCAGCGGGGCGCTCCGTCAGCGTTTTGTTGCGCGCTACCAGGCTGAAGGACTTCCAGTACAAACCCGGCTCCTCAAAAATTTTGACGTTGCCGTTGAGACGCTGGCGTGCTTCGCTGATGAAAGGTTCGCGCAACGAAAATGCGTCGATTTCACCCGTTTCAAGCGCCGCCGGTAATTCGGCTGCTTTCATGAATACCGGCTTGATGTCGTGCATGGTCAGACCGTGTTTGAGCAGTGCCTGGGTCAGAAAGTAATGTACCGAAATTTTCGGGTGGGTTCCGACGATTTTGCCGCGCAGATCGGCAATGCTGTTTATATTTCGGTCGGTGCGCGCAACGATCTTGACCTCGTTGTCCCAGCTGCCGATCGTGGCAAAAAGGCTGAAGTCTTGTTCGCGGAAGCTGTCGAACACGAATGCGGTTTCTGCGACCGTTGCAATATCTGCATGCCCCTCGAACATTGCGCGCGTGGCTTCGTCGCCGGTCTTGGTTTCCCTGATCTCGATCTCCAGCCCCTGCTCGGCGAAATAGCCTTGCTGTACCGCAATGCTAAGTAAGCCGGTCAACAGCGTAGGTGAGTCAGCCACGACCAAACGCTCTGCGGCGTAGCACGACGAGATTGCCATGCCCAGAAAAAAACTAAATATCAGCCAAATGCGGTTCATGATCTTTCGGTTTTCTTCGAGTGGTGTTTTTCAGCTTGAGCAGTTTAAGGTAACGGGCAGGGGGATATTAGCAGGATTGCGCTGTGAGGAATAACTCGAACTGTGCTATGGATATCGGTCTGCTGAACAGATAGCCCTGGAAGTGAGTGCAACCTTTGTCAAATAGTAGTTGTCGCTGCTCTTCCGTCTCCACTCCTTCGGCGATGATGTTCAGATTCAGGCTGTGTGCCATCGCAATAATGGTGCGCACTATCGCTTTATCGCTGCTGTCGTTGGCAATATCGCGCACGAACGAACGGTCTATCTTGAGCTGGTTGAGCGGCAGACGTTTGAGATATTGCAGGGAGGAATAGCCGGTGCCGAAGTCGTCCAGTGAGAACTGAATACCGATTTTGTTCAAGGCATTCATTTTGGCTATCGTTTCTTCGATGTTCTCCAGCAACAGACTTTCGGTCAGTTCCAGCTTGAGGCGTTCCGGGTTGATGGCGTGGCGTTGCAAGGCTGCCCGCATTTGAGTCACGAAATCGGCCTGGCGGAATTGTCTGGCACTGACGTTCACTGCAAGCACCAGATCGCGGGTGAATACGTCTTGTCCCCAGGTTTTGAGTTGGGCACAGGCTGTTTCCAGCACCCATAGCCCTATCGGCAGGATCAGTCCTGTTTCTTCCGCCAACGGAATAAACTGTGCGGGGGATACCATGCCGCGTTCGGGGTGGAACCAGCGGATCAAGGCCTCGGCTCCCAGTGGACGATTCGCGCTGTCCACCTGTATCTGGTAATGCAACTGGAATTGTTGATGCTCAAGCGCCTTGTGCAATTCACTTTCCAGGGTGGCGCGCGCATTGATGGTGTCTTGCATCACCGGGTCGAAGAAGCGCAAGGTGTTGCGCCCGGCTTTCTTGGCCTGATACATGGCAATATCGGCCTGTTTCATCAGGTCTTCCAGCGTCCGTTCATGATTGTTAAACAAAGTGGCGCCGATGCTGGGGCTGCTGTGGCATATATATGAGGCAAGCTGGTAAGGGCGGTTGAGCGTATCCAATATCTTTTCACCGACGATTTCCGTTTGCGCAGCCGCATCCAGCGCCTGTTCGTTCAGGTCTTCCAGCATCACCACAAATTCGTCACCGCCCAGGCGCGCTACGGTGTCGCCTACTCTTACACAGGATGTCAGTCTGGATGCGACCTGTTGTAGCAGCAGATCACCGATGTTGTGGCCCAGGGTGTCGTTGAGAATCTTGAAATTATCCAGATCGATGAACAACAGCGCGCCTTGCCGGCCGTTGCGGGTGCTGGAAGCCAGTGCCTGATTGAGTCTGTCCATCAGCAGACGCCGGTTGGGCAGAAGAGTAAGCGGGTCGTAGTACGCCAGATTCTGGATTTCATCCGCTGCCGCCTTCCTCACGGTGATGTCGGAGAGTGAAGCCACGTAATTCGTGATGTTGTCGTTTTTGTCCTTCACAGCGGTGATGGTGAGATGTTCCGGGTAGATTTCGCCGTTCTTGCGCCGGTTCCAGATTTCGCCTTCCCACGAGCCTGACTGGTTGATTTCCCCCCACATGGCCGCGTAAAAGCCTGCTGTTTGCAGCCCGGAGTTGAGCAGGCGCGGATTTTTGCCTATCACTTCTTCCGGCGTGTAACCGGTGATTTGGGTGAAAGTGCTGTTTACCCGCAGTATGGTGCTGTCGGCATCGGTGATCAGCATGCCTTCACGAGATTCAAAGGCGGTGGCGGCAATGCGCAGGTCATTCTCTGCCTGTTTTTGCAGGGAAATGTCTCTCAGCGACGTGACGCGAACTGCCTTGCCCTTGTAATGCATCATCCTTCCGCGAATAGATGCTGGAAAAGTTGAACCATCCTTGCGTAATGCCGTAGTCTCATAGGGCAACTCGTAACCGGACAGCATGTTTTTCATTACCAGTTCACGGTCCTCTGGCGCTATCCATTCTGTGCCTGATTTACCGATGGCTTCTGTGGAGGTGTAGCCGAACATTTCCTGCGCGCGCGAATTTTGTTCCAGACATACCCCTTTTTCAGAGATGAAGATGGCCTCAAATGCGGCTTCGCTCAAGGCACGGAATTTCTCCCGGTTCTCTTCAAGCGATTCCTCAATTTGTTTGCGCGCGGTGATGTCCTCAACGATGGCAATCCCGCCGGTGATCTTGCCGCTGTCATCCCGTGACGGTGCGCAGGTCATGGCTATCGATCCGCTGGCATCGCTCAGCGTGGCGCTATAGTGACCTTCGTAATAGCCAATTTCGCCTGCCAGTGCACGACGCAGGGCTGGCAGGACGGATTGATCCTTGAGCAGGTTTATATCCAGTCCGATGATGCGTTCGATCGAGGTGTGCAGAATCTCGGCGAAGCGTTCATTGCAATAGGTGATGACGAGACGGGTGTCGTAATGAAAAATTCCGACAGGCGAATGGCTCAGCAATAAACGGTAGCGTTCCTCACTGGTACGTATGGCGCTTTCACGGGCAGTGGCCTCGAGACGCAAGGCGATGTTCTCGCACAGGTTCTGGTTTATGTGCCGCAGGCTCATGAGCATGAAGCCGAGATATAACAGTGCAGCCATGGACATGGCGACAGACAGGTTGTCGCCGGCAACGAGCAGGCGGACGATCAGCGGCGCGGTAACCAATACGGAAAACAGGATGCCACTGAGCAGGTCGGCTGAATAGGAAACTACGCCGCCAGCCGTCAAGCCGGCCAGCATAAAAATCAGAAACATTTGATGCTGCGGATGATGGGCGGGGAACAGTAGAAAACCGGCTGAACCCCACACCAAGCCGGCCGCCAGCACGCCCAGACGAAATCTCGTCAGCCAGACATGGATATTCCTGTCTTCCTTCAACGGAGCGCGCTGGTAAGCCATCACCAGCGCGGCTCGCGCAACCATGACCAATGCAATCAGGGAAAACCAGGCAACAACGAGGATCTGTTCAACGGCGTCCCGTTGCATAACCGCCAGAATCGCCGCAAGCAATGTGCTGGTAAACAGCGACATCGGGCTTGCAGCGAACATCTGCCGTGTCTGCACGGACTGTATCGCTGTCTGGTTGTTCAGGGCGGATGGCTTAATGTCAGGCATGGGCTATTGTTGAGAAATGCCCCGTCACTTTTTGTTTCTGCGGGGGCGATTATTGAGACAGGATTATAGGGGGAACGGCAGAGTCTGCGTCGATTATTCACTCCACTTTGCGCTTAGCAGACGATCATGTCTGCTTTCAGCCAGACGTTGTATGAAGGCGCAGTTCTGACGATGTATCGTTATGCCCCGGTCACGCGTGATATAGCCAACAATGGCATCGGGTGGCGCCGGATTGCAGCACAGGGCTGATCGGGTCATCAGATTGCCGAGGCCTTCTATCAGGATGCCGGTAGCGGAGCTTTGTTCCGGCGCCGGTTTAAAGACCACGGGTTTTGTTATATCCAGCGCCTTGTTGGGTAATTCGTCCTGGATGGCGAGTGCGATGCGTCGCAGTGTGATGGCGTTGCGCCCGATGGCGGCCAACAGGTCTTCCAGTTTGTTGAAATGCAATCGTTGTGCGATTTTTTCCTGATTGACGGAGATTACGCCGAGGCGGTGCAATTCGCGATCCAGCTGGATTCTGCCTTGTGCGACGTTTTCTTCGAAGTTCTGACTCAGGAACCAGGCGCGCACCTTGGCCCGCGCACGCGCGCTTTGCAAAAATCCCAGGGACGGGTTGATCCAGTCGCGACTGGGCGCCCCCTGTTTAGTGGTGAGAATCTCCACCCGCTGACCGTTCTGCAATGGGTAATTGAGAGGAACGATGCTGCCGTCCACTTTGGCGCCACGGGTGCGGTGTCCCAGGTCGGTATGCAGGGTATAGGCGAAATCAACCGGGGTGGCACCTTTGGGCAAGGCGATCACTTTGCCCAGGGGGGTGAGTACATAAACCTGATCATGGAGTAATTCGTTCTTGAGTGGCTCCTGCAAACTACTCTTGTCGGCGATGTCTGCTTTCCACTCCAGTATCTGCCGCAGCCAGACAATTTTTTCATTGAGATTGTCATCGGATTTGCCGCCTTCCTTGTAGCGCCAGTGTGCGGCGACCCCCAATTCCGAGTGGTGGTGCATCTCGCGGGTGCGTATCTGTACTTCAAAAGGCAGCTTGCGCGGGCCGATCACGGCGGTATGCAGCGAGCGGTAATTGTTGCTCTTGGGATGCGCGATGTAATCGTCGAATTCGCTGGCGATGGGCTGCCACAGATCCTGCACCAGACTCAGTGCCGCATAACAGCTTTGCACATCTTCAACCAGAATCCGTACGGCGCGCACGTCGTATAGCTCGTCAAAATCCAGATGCTTGCGTTTCATTTTGTTGATGATGCTGTGGATGTGCTTGGGGCGGCCGCTGACTTC
>JAUSLX010000128.1 GCA_030645775.1 Gallionella sp.
CGGGGCGATGGTGACATGAATATACGGCGTATCGTGCAGCACTTATCAACCGGTCGCGCGTCTGTGCGGAGGGTATTCCCGCGCGAGACGCTGAACGCGATAGAGCACGCTATCCGCGCAAACGAGGTGTTGCACGGCGGGCAGATACGCTTTGCGGTCGAGCCTGCGCTGGAGCTGGCGCCGCTACTGGCCGGACAAACTGCCCGTCAACGTGCGATCGAGGTGTTTTCCGAGCTGCATGTCTGGGATACCGAGCACAATAACGGCGTGCTGATTTATCTGCTGCTGGCAGACCGGGATGTCGAGATCGTCGCCGATCGCGGCATCGATATCAGGCTGGGAGATGAGGTCTGGGAGGCGATATGTCAGCAGATGGAAGCCGCGTTCCGGACAGGCCGTTTTGAAGCGGGTGTGCTGGGCGGAATAAATGCGGTGGGTGTGCATCTGGCGCGCCACTTTCCGGTGCGCCACGACAAGTCCAATGAAATCCCGGATAGTCCGGTATTGTTGTAGCAAACTGATTGCGCGGGTCGCGCGCGATGCTGATTTTACAAGATGCTGGCCGCTTCCTCGAAAGGCAAACGCGGGCCGCGCGGAAATAATTTTGATGCATCCCCATAACCCAGATTGATCAGGAAATTGGATTTGATCCGGGTGCCTGAGAAGAACGCCTGATCTACTTTTGCATTATCGAAACCTGACATGGGGCCTGCATCCAGCCCAAGTGCGCGTGCGGCGAGAATCAGGTAAGCGCCCTGCAAGGTGGCGTTGCGGAATGCGGTGCTATCGATCAGCGCCGTGTTGCCGACGAACCAGGCGCGGGCATCGGTGTGCGGGAACAGCACAGGAAGTTTCTCGTAAAATTCGTAGTCCTGGGCAATGATGACGGTGACCGGAGCGCTGCGGGTCTTCTCCAGATTTTCCGGAATCATGGCAGGCAGCAGGCGCTGTTTCGCCGACTCGCTCTTTACGAACACGATGCGCGCCGGACTCGAATTGGCACTGGTGGGCGCCCATTTCATCAAGTCGTAAATTTGGCGCAATAAATCGTCGCTTACCGCTTGCTCCAGCCACGCGTTGTGGGTGCGTGCGTTGCGGTAGAGCAGGTCCAAGCTGCGGTCGTCGAGTTGCATGTGATTTCCTTTCGTGAAATTGCGTCAATTTCGCGTCTTGTTGCCAAGGCGCAGCTTACGTCACCGGAGGCTACGCTTTGCGGAACAACTTGTCACCGGCCTTCAGGCCGGTGGATTTAGACGGGGAGGGGTTTGAATCTCCTCCCCTCCACGCTATTAAACCTCGCCCTTCAGGGCGAGGTAGCGTAAATAATGCGCGATAGCTGCTTACTTCAGTTTGTCTATGCCCATCATCTTGAGGATGCCACCTTCGTAAAATGGCTCGGAAGTGCCCTTCTTCATTTTGCGGATGAAGTATTTTTCGAACGCCACTTTGGCCAGGTGCACCCACTTTCCTTCAGAGAACCAGTTGACATTGCGCGGCGGAATTTGCGGGATCGCCACGAATGCGACACCGCTTTCACCGAAGTCGGCCAGACAGACGGCGTTCCAGGTCGCTTCCTTGTCGGCAGGTTCACCCATCAGGTCGGCATGGATGTTGTGAACGGTGGCGGTAACCATGGATTCGATCATGTAGCCCGTCTTGGGGGTGCCAACCGGAATGGGGGTGGCTTCCACCGGCGGGATGGCAACGCATACGCCCACCGCAAAGATGTTCTTGTATTTAGGGTTGCGTTGATGTTTGTCCACAATGACGAAGCCGCGCGCCTGAACCAGTCCCTCGATACCGAACACGGCATCCACGCCCTTGAAGGCAGGCAGCATCATGCTGTAGCTAAAGGGCAATTCGTGTTTTTGTTTCTCCGCACCCATGTCGTCATGTTCGGTGACATACATTTTCCCCGCCTCGATTTTGGTGACTTTGGCATTGCAAATCCACTTGATGTGTTTGTCACGCATGCCTGATTCGAGTATCCCCTTGGAATCACCCACGCCACCCAGGCCGAGGTGACCGATGTAGGGTTCGGATGTGACGAAAGTCATCGGTACTTTGCTGCGGATCTTGCGGCGGCGCAAGTCGGTTTCCATGATGAAGGCATATTCGTAGGCGGGGCCGAAGCAGGAAGCGCCTTGCACGGCACCCACCACGATGGGGCCGGGGTTCTGGCAGAAATTTTCCCATTCGTCGTGCGATTTCATCGCGTGGTCGACATGGCATACCGAATAGGTGTGACCGCCGTGAGGCCCCAATCCTTCGATTTCCTCGAAGGCGAGTTTGGGGCCGGTAGCGATGATCAGGTAGTCGTAGGTGACGGTATTGCCATCGTTCAATTCAAGCTGGTTATTGTCGGGATGGACACGCTTCACACCCGAGGAGATGAAGTTGATTCCCTTGCGCTCCAGATAGGCGCGAATCGGGAATTCGATCTGCTTGCGACTGCGCCACTTGACCCCTACCCAGGGGTTGGACGGCACAAAGTGAAAGTTTTCGCTGTTCGATACGACGGTAACTTTATCGCCTTTGCGTATCATTGCCTGCATTTCGTAGGCTGCCGGCATGCCGCCAATACCTGCTCCCATGATTACGATATGTGCCATTTTTTTCCTCTCTTTTCCTATTGATTATTGATAATCGTATGCGGATTCAGTGCAGCACTCCGCTTCCTGCATGCTGCTTTCAGTTGCGTGTCAACGGTTCCTCGTTGTTCGACATGCCCTGTTCTTTCGTGAACAGGACGGCTGCCTTTACGCGCGAAGACAGATTGAGCTTGTTCAGAATGTGGCGCACATGCTGTTTTACGGTGTCGTAACTGATGTGCAAGGTCAGTGCGATGGCCTTGTTGCTTTCGCCGCGCGACAGTAATTGCAGTATCTCGCGTTCACGTTCAGTCAATAATTTGAATGAATCCTTCGGCCCCTGCTCGGGTTGGTCGCCCCGCAACATTTCGATCATCTTGACGGTCATGGTAGGTGCAACCACCAGTTCGCCGGCGGCAACACGACGGATGGCATCGACTACCTCATCCGGAGCCATATCCTTGAGCAGGTAACCGCGTACCCCGGCACGTATCGCGTTCCCCAGATCGATTTCCGAATCGCTCATGGTGAGCATGATGGCGGGTGTCAGATAGCCTTCGCTGCGCAGCTGCTCCAGCAAGGAAATACCGTCCAGTGGCTTCATGCGCAGATCGACGATCAGCAGATCGGGTTTCTGGTCCAGCAAAGTGCGTAGTTCGTCTATGTTCCCGGTTGCGCCCAGCACGTCGAAACCGTAACAGTTGGACAGTAATTCACTCAAGCCTTGCCGGCACAGGCATTGGTCATCTACCAGTACAACTTTTATTTTGTCAGTCATTTACAACTCTCCAGTCCAGCGGTGGTTCGGGGAAAAATAATTGTACCTGCGTACCCAGGCCGGGAGCGCTGTCGACCCTGATTTCGCCACCTATCCGGTGGGCACGCTCACGCATGATCATCACGCCGTAATGTCCCTCTACAGGCGTGAAGGTGCAAGCGCCAGTGCCGTTGTCTTCTATGGTGAAAACGTAGTAGCCGAATTTTGCCGAGACGAACAGGCGCGCATGGGTCGCTTCGGAATGGCGGGCGATATTGCTCAACGCCTCGCGCACGATGTAATAAACCTGTATTTCGTGTTCGAGTGGCAGTTCGAGATCGACCAGTCGATTGTGATATTCGAGCACGATGTTGTTGCGTTTGCGAAATTCGATGGTTAGATCATGCAGCGCAATCGAAAGCCCGCCACGGTTCATGTCGCAACGAAAATCGGCGATGAGCTCCCGGGTGCTCTTTTGTCCGATTTCAAGCGCCTCATCCAGGTCTCGTGCATATTTGCTTGCCATCACCTGATTGCCGGTGCGGATGGACTCTAGCAGTAGGTTTACGCGCATGCGCGAGTAGGTCAGTGTTTGTGCCAGCGAGTCGTGTATATCGTTGGCGATGACCTGACGTTCAGCCAGCAGTTCAAAGCGCCTGACATCGCGGTTAACGCGCGTATGTTCGATGGTTGCGCTCATCATTTCGGCAAAGGCCGCCAGCGTGTTCATGACCTGGCTTGCGGCAGTGCGTGACACATCGAAGAAAATGGTCAAAATACCGAGCGGTGCACCGGACGAGTCCTGCACCTCAAGCGGCGCGGCAACCAGAGACTGGAAGCGGCAACTGGAGTGGGGACAGTTTTGCCGCGAGTTACATTCGCTGATGTCCGAAGCGTGGACGACATGACCCAGTGTGGCATTGTCGCTGGCCTCGCAATCCAGCTCGACATAATTTTCAGCTTCTTCCTGCAGATCGTCAGAGAGCCCCGCCGAACTGATGATTTGCAAGGTGCATCCGTCGGGGGATAACAGTCGTACCACTCCCGCCGTGGCATTGACCGTGCCGATAATGCTTTCCAGAAAGGTTTCCAGCAGCGTTTTGAGATCGCCCGCGCGCGGAGCCGTGAATTCATGCGTCAGACACACCGCCACGCCACCATCTTCTCCGGGTGGAGTGAAGTCGGGATCGCGCACCCACAAGAACGTACTGTGATTGGCGATAGCGATCGGAATCGTTTTTTTCTGCATCAACGTGGCGGCCAGTTCCAAAATACTTAGCGCAGACTAAGTCGAATCCCTGAAAATATCAACACACAGGATGAAAAAATAGTTTATTCACCCGTTCGGGTTATGCTTTATCCCACCCGATATGGGTATGGACGCCCGACAGTATGATTGCGCCTAATGAACGAATATGCACCATCCAGACGGGCTAGAGCGTATGGCTGGCGCAGGCGTACAGTTATGAAGGGCTGGGCTTGTTCATTGAGTTATCATGCGCAGGGTGTTACACGAATTTCGAGTAAATTTTTTAGCAGTTGCAGGGCGTAGTCGCCTGAATTCGGGCAACTGGCAAGTTTCATGCATTGCGGGATGCGAAATAAATGAAAATCTGTATCGTTTCAGACAGTCATGATCGTGCGGAACCCCTCGCAGCGGCGATAGCCCAGGCGCGGCAGGCGGGTGCACAGGCCGTCATTCATTGCGGCGACCTGATCGGCGTAAACACCCTGCGCGCTTCCCTCAAACTCGATATCCCCATACACGCAGTCCACGGCAACAACATCGGTGACGTTGCGGCCTTGTACCGCATGGTGGCGAAGGCCAAAGGCCTGTTCAGCTATTACGGTGAAGAGGCGGTGCTCGATCTGGGCGGGCGCAGAATATTCGTCACCCATATGCCGCACCATGGTCATGCCTTCGCCTGCACCGGCGATTACGACCTGGTCTGCCACGGGCACAGCCACACCGCGCATGTCGACAAGCAGAAGCATGTCAAGGGGGGCGAATGCTGGCTGGTCAATCCCGGCTCGGTTTCTGGCATAGGCGCGCCGGGCGTGGAGGGAAGGTTTACCTGGATACTGGGTGATCTGGAAAAGATGGCTTTCGAAATACACACTTTGCCGCCAGGTGTAGGGATAACACTAGCCGTTTCGTCGTGAGCAGCGGACTTTTTGCACAACTCACACGCCAGCGGTTATCATGGTCGGCCCGTTAGTTCAGGAGAGCTGTACATGCAACACTTGACCCCCAAAGAAGCATACAAATTTCTGCAAGACAATCCCGAGGCGGTATTCATCGACGTGCGCAGTGAAATGGAGCACATGTTCATCGGCCGCCCGGAAGGTTCCATGCTGATACCCTGGGTGGATGGCCCGGACTGGGATTACAACCCTGACTTTGTCTCGCATGTAAGAAAGGCCGCCAGTGTGAATCGCCCTGTCGTGCTGATCTGCCGTTCAGGCCGACGCTCGGTGGATGCCGGTCTGGCGCTTGAGAAGGCCGGATTGCAGGAAGTGTACAACGTGTTACACGGCTTTGAAGGTGATCTCGATGAACATCATCACCGCAACTCGCACAACGGCTGGCGCTTTGACGGCCTAGCCTGGGCGCAGACTTAAATTTTGGAAGGTCGTATGAATAATTCGGTCCCGGATTTCACAGAAACAGAGAAAAAGCTGGTCACTACTCAGCTGTTTCAACGTTACGGCAAACTGGTTCCGATGCAACTTGCCGACAGCGAATTACAACTCGATCCAAGCTCTGAACACCTGACCTTATGCCCCACGCTATACTGGACAGAACGCGGTGCGCATTTTGTGGTTTGCAAGACGGCGGACGAGCGTTTTCGCAGCCAGTTTTTCTATTCGGAAGCCGATCAATATGGTACCGGCAAAGACGAGTATCCGGACCTGCGTGAATGTGTTCTGACCTTATTGCAAGTGCAATCCGATCACGAGCGGAAACTGTCCAATATTTCCTCCGGGGCTACCGCAGCGAATCTGGGTGACGAATACTCCGGGCCGCTGGTGATCTGAACCGCGTTAGCCAGCGATCGCATCGCGATGCAGCAGAGATCTGAACCGTTCGATTACGTTGAAATTGAACCAGCCTGACGGAACGGTTTCAGCAGGGGTATTCGTGTAATTACTCACGATAAAGGTATCGAAACCCGCCTTGCGCAACTGCGTCAATTGGTCATTCGTTACATCGCCAATCGCGCGCAATTCACTCTGGTAGCCATGACGCTCGCGCAACAGTCGGGCAGTCGCGTGGCCATCGCCGCCGGTAAACTTGCCAAGTTCGATGGCGATCACCGTGAAATCATCAATGTCGTGTGCGATTGCCTCCGCGCTTTCTGCGGCTGTCAGCCAGATGCCGAGCGGCCAGCCATGCTCATACTCGCGGTGTATCAGTTCCGCGCGGCGCGCTTGCCAAACCGACAGAGGCACCAGTAACGGTCCTGCCGGCAGGCGGACGCTATGCGGTGTATCGCGCGCGGCGAGGGTCAGCGTCTTCCAGGTGTCAGTCACGCTGCGGTTATTCTTGATGAGCTTAAACATGGTCTTCCTTTCTGTGTTCAGAACAAAGGGGAGTTGAAATGAGGTATCCCAACTCGTTGAGGCGCAGTTTAGCGATGATTTATATGCATGTTAAATACTTATTTATTTTATCTAAATAGCTTTTGGTTATATCGTGGAAGCGAAATCTCATGCGCGCCTGACAGTTGGGCCAGTTTGCATTTTTTGAAGGGAGCGATGAATCCGGGCAGGTAAGTGAATGTAGAGGAAACGCGATGCTTGCTTTTCAGGGTTGATGTGTTCGCAGTGCTGTGGTCGCTGTGCGCAATACCAACCATGCCGAGTGCAAAAAAAGTGCGGCCAGTGCCAGGCCTACCAGGATGTCAGGCCAACCCGAATGGGTGAGCCAAACACCTGCGGCAGCAAACAATACCGAGATATTCGCAATGATGTCGTTACGTGAGCACAGCCAGACCGAATTCATGTTGATGTCATCCGCGCGATGTCGCCAGAGCAGATAAAAACACAGACTATTCGCGGCAAGCGCCAGCAAACCGATCGCACCGATCATCTCAAACACGGGAAGCTGCGGGAAAACAATCCGGTAAATCGCCTGCCCAAGCACGAACAGGCCAAAGGCCGCCATGACGGCTCCCTTGAGCAGGGCTACCCTGGCCTTCATTGTTGAGCTGCGCGCAACAACATACAGGCTGAACCCATACACCAGCGCATCGCCCAGCATATCCAGCGAATCCGCCACCAGCGAGACAGAGTTGCCTATCAGTCCTGCCGTGAGTTCGACGATAAACATGACGGCATTGACACCCAGCACGATTTTGAGGGTCGAGCTTTGGCGACTGCGCAGTGCGTCTATCTCACATGCTTTGTCGTTGCAACAGTCAGCCATAAATTAACTCCGGTGAACAAGCAGGCCTTTAACCCCCCCCGGATAATATCATCGCTGCAATTTCTATTTCTTCCGGCGTGGTCATCCATCCTAACGAGAGCCTTACGGCTCCCCGCGCGCGATCCGCATCGCACCCCATCGCTGACATCACACCGCTTACCGCGTCTGACTCGGAATGACAGGCCGAGCCGACCGATGCGGCAACCTGCCCGGCGACGTTGGACAGCAAATCCCGCCCGGAAATCCCCGGAAATGAGAGGTGCAGGGTGTTGGGCAGGCGCTCGGTCGGGTGGCCGTTGAGCGCAAGACCGGGAATAGCCGCCGCCAGCCGTTCGTGCAGCGCGTCGCGCAGCGCCTGCAATTTTTTCGTCGCTGCCGGAAGTCGTTCCTGCGCCAGCCTTGCTGCCGCGCCCAGACCGACGATCAGCGGCACATTTTCGGTGCCCGGTCGCAGGCCGTGCTCCTGGTCGGCGCCAAACAAAATCGGTTTGATCGGTGTTCCTGATCGAACATACAGGGCGCCCACTCCTTTTGTGGCATAAAACTTGTGTCCCGCCAGAGTCAGCAGATCGACACCCAGCGCATCGACATCAAGTTCAATCTTGCCAGCCGACTGCGCGGCATCGGTGTGGAACAGGACGCCCATCGGCTTGATGAGGCGCGCGATTTCGGCGATGGATTGGATCGTGCCGACTTCATTGTTGGCGTGCATGATAGACACCAGTGCCGTATCGGGCCGCACGGCTGCGGCAACGGCATACGGATCGACGCGAGCGTAGCTGTCCACCGGTACCACCGTCAGCTCCCAGCCCATCTCGCGCAGATGCTGCGCCGGTTGCATGACCGACGGGTGTTCGATTGCACTGATGACCAAATGTCGCTTGGTGTGAGCTGATGCGCTCGCCACGCCGAGCAGGGCCAGATTGTTGGCCTCGGTTGCGCTGCCGGTAAAAACAATTTCATCATCCCGCGCGCCAATCAGGGTAGCGACTGATGCTCTTGCTGCGGCAACGGCTTTCCGGGCAGACAAACCGTACACATGCGCCGATGAAGGATTCCCGAAGTGTATGTCCAGAAACGGCTGGATCGCGTCGGCTACCTCCAGCGCGACGGGTGTTGTGGCGTTGTAGTCAAGGTAGATAGGGGGAATATTCATGCAGGTTTCTCCAGTAATTGCAGTCGCCGTGCCAGGGTCAGTGTTGCAAGCAGTGCAATGGCCAGCAAAGGCACTACCGTCAGGTTCAGCGTGATCCAGCCGAAACGATCATAGAGCCATCCGGCAGAGAGTGTCGCCACGGCAGCCAGGCCGAAGATGGTAAATTCATTGATCGCCTGAATTTTAAATTGCTCGGAGGGGAGATAGGTTTGGGTGAGCAGCGTCGTTCCGCCAATGAAAGCGAAATTCCACCCCACCCCCAGCAGGATCAGCGCCGATATGAAATGCAGGAACTCAATGCCGAGAAGCGTGACGACGACGTGGCCCAGCAGCAGAACGAAGCCGATCTGCATGATTTGCGGCGCGCCATAACGCCGGATTAACGAACCGGTAAAGAAAGAGGGCGCGAACATCCCGACGACGTGCCACTGTATGACGGGTGTGACGTTCGCCTCCGGCAAACCGCAACCCAGTATTGCCAGCGGCGTTGCTGTCATTACCATGATCATCACCGCATAGCCGATTGCTGCACCCAAAATGGCTACCTGCAACGCAGGTTGAGAGAGTATTTCCCGTAAAGGGCGAGCGGCGACGGAGTGGGCTACTGCGACTGGTTTGAGCTGAAGCTGTGAAAGTATGGCAAGTGCGGCCAGACTGAGCGCACCCTGTGCGAGGTAGGAGCCGACGAACAGACCATCACTTACCCAGTCCCGTCCCCACTGTCCCAATTGGGGTCCAAGAAACGCGGCGACAACACCCCCCGCGACCACCCAGGCAATTGCCCGGCTCGTATGGCTTGCCTCGGTGGCCTCCACGGCGGCGAAGCGATAATAGTTGGCAAACCCCTGATAACTACCCAGCAACAGGTGTCCGCTGACGAACAACGCAAACGATCTCTGCTGGAGCGCGAACGCGCACAACAGGCTGCCCGCCAGTCCCAGTGCGGCTCCTGTCAAAAAGCCGGTGCGCCTGCCAAAGCGGCGCATCAGGATGGCTGCAGGCATGGATGCGATTGCTGTGCCGATCACCATCACGGCAATCGGCAGCGTAGCGAAACCTTTGTCGGGCGCAAGCCCGCCGCCGAGAATGGCACCGAGCGCCATAGCCATCACGACGACTGAAAGCATCAGTGCCTGGCTGATTGCCAGAAGCAGAACATTACGACGACCCGTGAACATATTTTTCTATCCTGTTTATCCTGATTCCGATCCGGTTTAAAACCCCCCGGCCTTCAGGCCGGAACTCGCACCACCTCGTCCTGAAGGGCGAGGTTTTAGGGGGCGAAGTGGAGGGGATACAAACCCCTCCACGCCTAAATCCACCGGCCTGAAGGCCGGTGACAACTTGGTCAGTGCGTCACGGTCCCGGATACCTTGTTCGCTGCATCGAAGCCACCCTTGGCCTTCCATTCGGTAAATCCGCCCTGCAGGATGCGCACATTTTCGTATCCTGTCACGCGCAGCGCAAAGCCGGCCTGAGCCGACAGCGTTCCAGTGTTGCAGTAAATGAGTACCGGCTTGTCTTTTGGAATTGACTGTCGTTCGGCAAGTACCTTGCGCCACTCAAGATTAACGGCGCCTGGGATATGCTCCCTGGCATACTGGTTTTTATCGCGCGCATCAATGACAAAGAACTTTTTCCAATCGTCCTTCGGAATTTGTTCGGAAAAGATGGTCGCACCACCGTAGTCAACGAAATCGAGGTAGGCTTCCATTTCTTCCACTGCCAGGTCCTTGTTGTCGGCGAAAGTGACCGAAGTAAAAAGCAAAGCACCCGTTGCGAGGATGACGGTCGTAATAGCGGTGAGTTTCATCAGGTTCCCTTAAAATTGTGCCCAGGTCGGGCGGTGTTGATTTTTGGATGTGTTTCTTCGGCAAGCCACTTCCGGTCGCATCATGTTCCTTTCAGATTCCCGACAGGGCTCAATTTCGGTGCTCTTCAGAATCGAACGGAGGCACAGTCTGCGTCATCAGGCGCCCCATCATTTTGCCGGAGCGGTAAAGGCGCAACTCCCCCGCCTGGAAGCGGGCCCAGCCCGGGTTCTCATCCAGCGGTTCGGTCGCAAGCAGAGCACTATTATTGAGTTGGTCTGAACTTGAGCGTTCCAGATAATGAAGCCGGTCATGGCCGTAGGCGATCAGGTGTTCCCCGTCGGACATCAAAAAATTGAATTTGCCGAGTGAGGCAACCAGCCCGCTCACGACCGCCAGATTTTCAAACCAGGAAGTCGGGTCGGCGCCAGGCAGGCTGTGGAAATGCTGTGCGATATGATTAAGGATGTGGCAGAAAGCATACTCGGAGTCCGTTCCGCCCGTAGGGCAGCAGACCGGATTGCCACTGGAGCGTTCTATATCGATTATATCCGGCACCATGCCGTTGTGGGCGAACACCCATTCCTTGCCGCAGCATACCCGCTGAAACGGATGGGTGTTGCTGATATCTATGACAGGAGGAAAGCTGGCCTTGCGGACATGGGCGATCACCAGACTTGAATGCGTAGCTCCGCACAATTGTGCAAATAAGGCACTCTGATGCGCCGGAGCCGGTTCTTTGGAAAGGCGGAAGGTGCCGTTCTCCCGCCAGGCCAGGCCCCAGCCGTCAGGGTTGTCAGCTGCCTGTCCGCCACGCAGACGAAACACGTTGAGCTCCTGAATGGCAGTCAATGGGTGGTCGGATGATAGGCCAAAGAGTTCGCACACGATTTTTTCCTATCGATATTTGCGCAAGTACCACGATTCGAAAAATGCCTTGGCACTATGCATCAGTCCCAGCGGCGGCAAGGACATCTCGCTGTCCGGCGTGCGCCGCATCAACATGCCTGAATCCAGACTGTCAACAATGCAAAGCAGTTCTACTTTAAAGGTTTTTTCCGGAATCTTGCCATTCAGTTCAGCCAGTAAATTTTCGGCTGCGGTTTCACCTTGCAGGTCGGCCATGTGCGCCTGTTTGGGCATCCAGTCCGGCCCGGGGAAGCTGCCGGAATCGCCAATGACATACACGCATGCATTTCCCTCGACACGGCACTGGGCGTCCGCCTTGAGCAGGCCGCCAGGAGAGCGGGGCAGGCTGGTATTATCGAACCATGCGTTGCCCGTCAGGCCGGGCATGAAAATAATCAGGTCGGCGGCAAACTCGCCACCTTCAGTCTTTACCTTATCCGCCTCAAAGCCGACCAGCTTGTGACCGAGTTGCTTGTTGATCTCGCGTTTATCCATCTCAGCCATCAGGCGTTGTACCGCACGCTCACCTAAGCGGTTGCCGGGGTTGGGCATGGGATTGAAGAAGGTAAGGCCGATCTTTTTCCGTCGTCCTTCGCGGCGCAACTGGGTATCCAGTCCGAACAGGAACTCGAAAATCGGGCCGCCGCGCATGGCGGACGGCTCGTTCGGATTACCCGAAAATCCCAGCGCAATGTTTCCCTGTTTGAGTGCAGCCACACGATCACGGATGTTTTCTGCTGCTGCGATGCCTTCGCACGGCAGGATGGCATGCTCGATACCGGGCAGTTTCTTGATGAAACGTCCGCCACAGGCGATGATCAGGCCATCGTTCTCCACCTTTCCTGTAGTGGTCAAAACCGTGCGTCCGCCATTTTCCAGTCCGTTCGCCTCGCCGGCGATAAAACGGGTACGCTGTTCGCGCAGGAAGCGGTCGAGCGGAATGCGCAAGTCTTCTGCTTTACGCTTGCCGGAAGGTATCCAGATCAGGCTGGGCAAAAATATCAGCTCCGGCCTGGGTGCAATGAGGGTAATTTCGACTGCGGCATCAAGCTGGCGCAATTTACGCGCCGCAGACAGTGCGGCAAAACCGCTACCGATGATAGTGATTTGTTTCATGATTTATCCCCTTGGTGTCATTGGATTAATGCGCGGATGCGTCTCTTCACCAAACAGCCAGAGCAGACCACCCGACAAGAACATCGAGATCGCCACAAACCAGAAGGCGGCTTCTACTGTACCGCTGAAATGTGCCGTGACACCCAGTCCGAGCGCGCCGATGCCATAGCCCAGATCACGCCAGAAGCGGTAGATGCCGATGGCCGAACCGCGCCAGTCGGGGTGGGAAATGTCAGCTATGGCCGCAGAGAGATTCGGATACAACAGCGCCATGCCAAGGCCGGTAATAGCGGCCGAGAACGACCACCATGCCATGCCTTCCTGTAACAGCATCATCGCTACACCTGCACCGCATATCCACATACCCCACACATTGGGTTTGTGACGACCAATATGATCGGACAGTTTTCCGGTAAAAAATTGTGAACCGCCCCAGACGATGCCATAGATGCCAACGACCCAACCGACCTCGGGCAGGCTCAAGCCGCGCTGGTAGAGAAACACCGGATAGAAAACCCATACCAGCGCATCGACGAATTTTTCTACCAGCCCGGCCTGGCTGATGGCGGCAAAACGCTTATCGCGCCACGAAACCAGCGTGAACACTTCCCATGTTGTCGGCTTCACGCTGATGTTGGCCGGATAGCGCGGTTTCAAGACGGTTGATGGCGCTGCTGCGTGCTTGGCCGCTTCCAGTTTGGCCCAAGGCAAGGTGTCCTTGACCCACAGCAGGGTGAGCAGTATGGCCAGCAAAATCGTCGTCATGCCGAATAGCAGCAATCCGCTGCGTGCCCCCATCATGGTCGCCAGATAGGCGGTGATGATACCCGCCAGTGCCAGCCCGACATAACCTGCGAACTCGTTCATGCCTATGGTCAGACCGCGCTGGTCGGCGCGGGTGATGTCCAGCTTGGAGGTTTGCGTCATCGACCAGGTCAGCCCCTGATTGATACCGAGCAGCACGGTAGCAGCCACGATCCAGCCCCATGATGGCGCAAAATATACCATCAGCGGGATGGGCAGTGCGGCAGCCCAGCCCAGCAGCAAAACCTTCTTGCGCCCGATGCGTTCGGATAGTCGGCCAGCCACAAAATTGAGTGAACCCTTCACGAAGCCGAAAGCCACCACGAAGGCGGTGAGCAGCATGAATGAATTCCTGGGGACGCCGAATTCAGATTCGGACAGTGCCGGAACGACCGTGCGCATCATGCCGATGGTGAAGCCCACCAGCATGACTTGCAGCAGTTGGTGCAGGAACTGGGCTAGGTTGGCGCGAATGCCGTGCGAGAGATTGCTGTGTTGCATGGTCATAAAAAACCTTTGTCCGCAGATTACGCAGATTAAACAGATTAATACCAAAAAACATTAGTCGTAGGGTGGGCACGTTTTTGTGCCCACGCGGATATTCGTCGAGCATGCCGCGTGGGCACCAAAGGCGTGCCCACCCTACAGTTCAGGCTGCGATATTCGCAGCGACCATCCTGTCCATCTCGGCGGGGCGAGGAGGAATCTCACTGAGCAGAGCTTCGATGAAGGCTTGCTTGTCCATCGACAGCGCCTGATTCCAGCGTTTCTCAAAGCCGATGGTCGAGCTCGGTTTGCCTGACAGCCCCACACCACAAACACTACCTGCCTGATGTCCGGGGAATATTTCGACTTCGTTGGACAGATGCAGCAGTTTACTGTGGATGCTGTCATAAAGTTGCGCAGACATTTCCCGCTCGCGACCCAGTAAGTCCGGGCGGCCAACGGAGCCGACGAACAAGGTGTCGCCTGTCAGTGCGAACCAGGGCAGTTCTCCGCGACGCATATCCGTAACCAGCAGACAGATACTGTCCGGGGTGTGGCCGGGCGTGTGCAGCACCTCGACATTGACATTGCCGAGGTTAAGCGATTGACCGTCTGTCAAAGATTCAAACTCGAACTTGACGAGACCCCGGTCTGATTCGTGCAGGCAGTATGGCGCGCCAACCATCTGCGCGAGCTTTCTGCCTCCGGAGTAATGGTCGGCATGAACGTGGGTATCGATGACGTAGTTGATGGTGACACCCGCCTTTTTTGCCTCCTCGATGTACCACTCCTCATCGCCTGCGACCACGTCTACCGCCATGGACTTACCTTTGGTGCCACAGCCGAAAAAATACGACAGTGAAGATTCTTTCGTTGCCAGTTGCTTGAAAAACATCGTGCTCTCCCTGAAATTAAAATACTAATACCTTATCCGCCCAGACAGTCCACTCAGCCAGGTCAGCCAAGGTGCTGCGGTGCGTTCCATCCGCTACATCGCTATCTCCCATACCGCGTGCATCCATGCAAGTGCCGCAGATGCCGACTTCCCCGCCATGGCGAATCACGTTGCCGATCATTACCTCTGCGTTGTAGAAACCCGTGGGTACTTTCTGATTGCGGTGCGCCGCTGCTGCGCCATCGCCGATCAGAAAGACGCGCACTTTGCATCCTTCTTTTTTGGCAACGGCTCCCGCCAGGCGCAGGCCGTTATAGGTGCGTTCGCTACCGTAAGGTGCATCGTTGAGGATAAACAGGGTATTCATGGCAACCTCCCTTAATTGATTAACAATCTAGTAAAAACTAGAATGATTAAACTCCTCCTGTTAATTTATGTCAAGGTAATTTATAGTTCTATCTGCATATACCAATTATTGATGGATTGAAAATATGAAAGACGCACGTAAGATCAAAAACCTGCTCTATGAACAGGTGGCGCGAATAGGCAAGGTTTTCTCCAGCTCCAAACGGCTGGAGTTGATTGAGTTGCTCTGTCAGGGAGAAAAAACGGTAGAAACTCTGGCGCGCGAAACGGCCATTAGTGTGAAGCTGACCAGCTCACATTTGCGCGAGTTGCGCATGGCGCATCTGGTCGAGACCGAGCGTAGGGGTAAGAATATCTATTACCGCCTCGCCGACAAGTCGGTAGCCGACCTGTGGGTGCAGATACATACGCTGGCCGAGGAGCGTCTGATTGAATTGCAACTGGCATTGCAGAAAATCGCCATGCAGCCGGGCGATCTGGTCGCCAATGATCGTGACAGCCTGATTAAGGCAGCCCGCAAGGGCGAGATAGTGGTACTCGACGTAAGACCATCGGAGGAATACCTGAACGCGCATTTACCGTTTGCCCGTTCCATTCCGCTGGAAGAACTGCGCCAACGACTGGCCGAGCTGCCAAAAGATCGCTCCATCGTTGCTTACTGTCGGGGCCCTTACTGTCTGTTGGCCGCTGACGCAGTCGCACTGCTAAAACAGGAAGGCTATGCCGCTATTCATCTGCGCGACGGTGTGGCCGAATGGGCCGTTGCGCGTGCGTGACAGAACCAAAACGCAAATATATTGCAGGAGATACCCTCAATATTTCAGATACAATGCGCCGATGCGTCGCCTCATTGCCATCCTTCTGCTGTTCATCGTTCCGCTCCAGTTCGCCTGGTCGGCGACGGAGAGCCTGCATGGTCATCTGGGCAACGAAGGATCGGTATCGGGATTCCACTTTCACGATGACGATCATGACCATCATGATGCTGATACGGTCGATCGCGACATTCTGGTTGCTGGCGACACCCCTGACGGACATAACGACGACGGGCACCATGACGGCCATTATCATCCCGTCTTCAACATGCTGGTTATCGAGCCTCATCTGAAACTGAGCAAAGCGTCACCCAACGGATGGCTCATCAGAATGCCCGCTTCTTTCACGTCTCACATCCCCCTTCTGTTTGACTGGCCTCCGTCGGCTCTTCTCTAGAGCCGGCAGGACTGTCTTAGCCTAAGCTGCATAACGCAGCGAATCGGCCTTGTTGCCTGCCGGTAACCTCGAACCTGTTTTTTCATCCCGAGGAATCCGATGCGACACTTATTATCCGTAGTTCTGCTCGCGCTGCCGCTGGCCGCGTGGGCGCAAGCCGATCCTATAGCTACACTCACCGAAGCCGAGGCCGTCCGCTTCGGACTGGCGCGCACCGACCTGTCCGATCTGGAGCGTGGAACCATCGAGTTGGCAGAGGCCGGTGCTCAGGCCGCCGGGCTTCTTCCCAATCCCACCCTTGGCTATAGCCGCGATCGCAACCGGGGAACAACTGGCGCCACTGAAGAGTTCTGGCAAATCGCCCAGACCTTCGACGTATCCGGTCGTCGTGGACTGCGTCGCGAGGCGGCAGACCGCCGTGTCGATGGAGCGAATGCCGGCAACACCCTGCGAAGGAGCGAAATCGCTGCAGAAATCCGCCACCGCTTCCATGAAACGCTGTTCAGGCAGGAAACCGTCCGGGCGACCGAAACCTGGACCCAGCGCTTCATCCGCGTCGAGCGTCTGGTCGAAAAACTTGCCAGGGCCGGGGAAGCATCCGGCTACGACCGGCGTCGGCTTACCCGTGAGCGACAGACGGCGCAAGCCCGACTGAGCACCGAACAGGCCGATCTCGACCGTGCCTCGGAACGTCTGGCAGCGCTGATCGGCCTTCCGGGCAAAGCCGCCGCAAGCGTCAGCGGCGTCTTGTCACCCACTGCAACGTCACCCCTTGATAAAGCGCTGTCACGGCTGGAACAGCGACCGGACCTGCAAGTCCTGTCACGCCGCGCCGAGGCTGCCGACCTTGAAGGTCGGGCGGCATCGCGCGGATGGGTGCCGGATGTGACGTTGGGTGTCGGTCCGAAGCACACCGACAACGGCATCACGCGGGAGAACGGCACACACGTTACGTTTTCGATTCCCTTGCCTGTTTTCGATCGCCAGCAAGCCGACGAGAAACGCGCGCTGGCCGAGGCGCTCAATGCCCGCGCCGAATACAGCCTGATCCGCGCCCGCGCCGAGGGCGAACTGCGTGGCCTGCATCGTCAGGTCGAACGCCTGGCTACGGCGGCCAACGACTACCGCACCCATGCGGTAGTCGAGTCATCCGAGTTGCTGCGCATCGCCGAAGCCGCCTACCAGGGCGGCGAATCCACCTTACTTGAACTGCTCGATGCTTACCGCGGCGCGTTGGAAACCGAAATTACGGCCCTCAATCTCGAATGGAAAGCGCGTGTAGCCCTCATCGAATATGACTTACTGACCGGGAGTGTCACCGAATGAACAAATATCTGATTGCAACGCTTTGTACCGCACTGTTACTTACCGCTTGCGGCGATGCCGGCAACAAACAGGCCATGGACGAAAGCCATGCGCCCACAGCCGATGGCGGCCATGGCCACGGGGTCGGCGGCGAAAAGCTCACCCACTTCACCGACAAGACTGAGCTCTTCGTCGAGTTCACGCGCCTGGTGGTTGGTGAAGAATCCGCTTTCGCCGCGCACCTCACGCGGCTTGCCGACTTCAGGGCGCTACCTGCCGGCAAGGTGAGCGTCATCCTTAGCGGAGGCGGCCAGCCGGACGAGGTGTTTGCCACCGAGACGCCGACACAGCCCGGCATCTTCCGCCCGGAAGCTTTGCCGAAGCAGGCTGGCGAGCGGGAATTGGCCATCGAGGTGGCCACCACGGAATTCACCGTGCGCCATTTGCTCGGTCCGGTAACGGTCTACGCCGATCGTAAGGCTGCCGACGCGGCGAGCGGCGAACACGACGAGGGGGGCATTGGTTTCACCAAGGAACAACAATGGAAGGTGGATTTTGCCACCGCCGAGGTCGTCAAACGCCCCATCCGCGCTGCTATCGCAGCCACCGGCACGCTACGCGCCCGACCCGACGGCGAGGCGCTGCTGAGCGCGCCGGCCCCGGGACAGGTGCAGACAACCGGCAAATTCCCCCAACTCGGACAGGCCGTGAAGAAGGGCGACATCCTTGCCTATCTCACGCCGCGTCTCGGTGGCGACGTGGATATGGCCTCGCTCCAGGCCGACGCGCGTAAAGCACGGGTGGCACTTGACCTGGCCGTGCGTGAGCGCTCCCGCATGGAGAGCCTGTTCAAGGACGAGGCTGTGCCGGAGAAACGGCTGCTCGCCGCCCGCGCTGCCGAGGAATCGGCCCGCGCAGAATTCGACGCCGCCCAGGGGCGCCAAGGCCAATATGGCGGCGGCGCCGGCGGTGTGCCGCTGCGCGCGCCGGTGTCGGGCACGATTGCCGATGTCCGCGTCTCACCGGGGGCTTTTATGCAGGAAGGCGCCTTGCTCTTTCACATCATTGACCGGCGCGTCCTGTGGCTGGAATTGCGCGTGCCTGAATCGGAGGCGGCCCGTTTAGCCTCGCCGAGCGGTGCGACGTTCCGGGTGGAGGGGGTCGAGCAAAGTTTCGAGATCGTCCCGGGCAAGAACGGCCGCCTGATTGCCACCGGCGGCGCAGTGGATGCGGTGACGCGCACCGTGCCGGTGCTTTTCGAATTCGCGCAGCCGGACGAGCGGCTGCGTATCGGCATGGCTGTCAAGGCGCAAGTTTTCGCCGGCGCCGCGAGCGAAGTGGTGGCCGTTCCCGCATCCGCCGTGCTCGACGAGAACGGCGTGCCGACCGTGTTTGTGATGAGCGGTGGCGAATCCTTTGAACGGCGGCCGGTGCGCATAGGCGCCCGGGATGGCGATTGGCTGGAGGTCGTCGAGGGGCTGGAGCCGGGGCAGCGCGTGGTTACGCGCGGTGCCTATCTGGTCAAGCTAGCCGCCACCAAGACCGGCGAAATCGGTCATGGTCACGCACACTAACTGGAGAATGACATGATCGGACACATCATTGCGTGGTCGCTACGCAACAAACTTTTTGTCGTCCTCGCCGGTGTTTTGCTGCTGGCCTGGGGCGGCTGGCAGGCAGCGCGCACGCCGGTGGACGTTTTTCCCGACCTCACGGCGCCCGCGGTAACCGTGGTGACCGAGGCTCATGGCATGGCGCCGAGCGATGTCGAAAGCCTGGTTACATTCCCCATTGAAACAGCCCTGAACGGCGCGCCCAACGTGCGGCGGGTACGTTCCGCCACCAAGATCGGGCTGTCCGTCGTGACGGTCGAATTCGAATGGGGAACCGACCTTTATCTCGCCCGCCAGGTAGTGGCCGAACGCCTGCAACTGGCGCGCGCGAGCCTGCCGCCGGACATTCCCGCGCCGGCGATGACCCCGGCGTCTTCGATCATGGGCGAGATTCTGTTCATCGCGCTGACCTCGGACAAGCATTCCGGCATGGAAATGAAGAACGTCGCCGAACAGGTACTGAAGCGCCGGATTCTGGCCGTCCCCGGCGTTGCCGAAGTGCTGCCAATCGGCGGCGATACCCAGCAGTTTCAGGTGACGGTGAAACCCGAACGGCTGGCGACTTACCAGCTAACCCTGGACGAGGTGACGCAGGCGCTACGCGAGTCCAACCAGAACGCCTCTGCCGGCTTCTACGTCGAATCCGGTCAGGAATACCTGATCCAGGGCCAGGGCCGCATCGCGGTGCTGGAGGATATTGCCGACACGGTGATCAAAGTACGCGAAGGTCAGCCCATACTCATCCGTGACGTGGCCGACGTGGGTATCGGCGCGGCGCCCAAGCGCGGTGTCGGTTCCCACAACGGCAAGCCAGCCGTGGTGCTGGGCATCCAGAAACAGCCTGGCGCCAATACCCTGGAACTGACTGATCGGCTTGACCGCACACTGGCGGACATCCAGGCCGGCCTGCCGGTAGGGATGAAGATCGAAAGCCACATCTTCCGCCAGGCGGACTTCATCCGCGTTTCCATCGACAACCTGCTCGCCGCCCTGGGAGAGGGGGCTGTCCTGGTGATCGCCATCGTCTTCGCCTTCCTGCTTTCGGCACGAGCCACGGCGATTACCCTAGTCGCCATTCCGCTGTCGCTGGTGGCGGCCATCCTCTCGATGAAGGCGCTCGGTGCCACCATCAACACCATGACGCTGGGCGGCATGGCTATTGCCCTCGGTGCGCTGGTGGACGACGCGATTATCGTGGTCGAGAACATCGTCCGGCGATTGCGCGAGAATCTCTCGAAACCGAAAAGCGAGCAACGTACTGCGGTGCAGGTGGTGTTTGAGGCGACCAGAGAAATCCAGGGTTCCATCGTCTTCGCGACGCTGATCATCATGCTGGTGTTCATCCCACTTTTCTTCCTCTCAGGCGTGGAGGGTCGGCTGATGGCGCCGCTCGGTTTCGCCTATGTGGTGTCGCTGGCCGCGTCACTGATGGTGGCGATCACGGTAACGCCGGTACTGGCGGCGCTGTTCCTGCCCCGCTCGAAGATCGTCCGCGAGAACGTCGAACCGCGCTTCATCCATTTCCTGCACGCGACCTATCGGCGGGTACTGGAAGCCACGGTCACACGCTGGCAGTTGGTGACAGCTGTGAGCGTCGTCGCGCTGGTCATCTCTCTGGTCGCACTCTCCTTCGCCGGCCGTGCCTTCCTGCCGGACTTCAACGAAGGTACGCTGACCATCGGCACCGCCACGCTGCCAGGTACCGCGCTGGAGGAGTCCGACCGCTTGGGTCAGATGGTCGAGCAGATCCTGCTTTCACACCCGGAGGTGGTGGCTACGGCCCGACGCACCGGTCGTGCCGAGGGCGACCCGCATGCCATGGACGTATCGGCGTCCGAAATGGAAGTGACCCTGAAGATGGGCGAGCGCAGCAAGGAGGACTTCCTCGCCGCCCTGCGCGACGACCTCTCGACCGTGCCCGGCACCCAGATCGTGGTCGGCCAGCCGATTTCACACCGCATCGACCACATGCTCTCAGGCAGCCGCTCCAACATCGCGGTGAAGATTCTAGGCCCCAACCTGGGCGAATTGCGCCGCCTGACCGGGGAAATCAAGACGCTGGTGCAAACCGTGGAGGGTGCCGTGGACGTTACCGACGAGCAGCAAAGCGACATCCCCTTCCTGACCATCCGCTTCAAGCGGGACGCCCTGGCCCGGCACGGCCTTTCCATCCGGCAGGTGGCGGAAACCATCGAGGTGGCGTTTTCCGGCATGGCAGTGAGCCGCGTCCAGCAGGGTCAGGCGACCTACGACCTGGCGGTGCGCTTCGATCCGGCGGCGAAAGCCAGCCTCGACGCCATCCGCTCCACCCTGGTTACTACGGAGAGCGGCGCGCGCTTGCCGCTCTCCGCGCTGGCCGAGATCCGCAACGACCGGGCACCGTACTCCATCTCCCGTGAGAACGTGCAGCGCAAGATGGTGGTGATGGCCAACGTCGCCGGGCGCGATCTGGCGAGCGTGGTGGACGACATTCGGCGCAAGGTGGCGGCGGAGGTGAAGATGCCGCCGGGCTATCACATAGAATATGGTGGACAGTTCGAGAGCGCCGAAGAGGCCAGTCGCATCCTGCTGTTCCTGGGCTTCGCAGTCACCGTCGGCATCTTTCTTTTGCTTTTCGTTGCTTTCCGCACCGCCCGCGACGCGCTGCTGGTCATGCTCAATCTGCCGCTAGCCATCATCGGCGGGGTGATAGGCGTATTTGTCGCGGGTGGCGTCCTTTCGGTGGCCTCGATCATCGGCTTCATCACGCTGTTTGGCATCGCCACCCGCAACGGCGTGATGATGATCGCCCATATCCATCATCTGGTGGAACACGAGGGCATACGCGACGCGGCGGAGGCCGTCAAACGCGGCGCAGAGGAGCGTCTGGTGCCCATCCTGATGACCGCCCTGGCTGCCGGTCTCGCCCTGGTCCCGCTGGCGTTGGCGGCCGGGCAGCCGGGCAGCGAAATCCAGTCGCCGATGGCCATCGTCATCCTGTTCGGGCTGGCCAGTTCCACGCTGCTCAACATGATTGTCGTACCGGCGCTGTACCTGCGTTTCGGGGCCATCAGCGTAACCAGCGCGCCGACAAAATAATGACGTCCTTGATGATGCTTGAATCTTTCTTAACCAAAAGGAGCTTGAAACAATGAAGAAACCACTGATTGCTTTTCTGTGCGCCGCCAGCTTGCTGGCGACCGCTGCCCATGCCGGCGCAGGCCATGATCACGGTCCGAAGTACGGCGGTGTGACCCGCGAGGTCAGTTCTATTACGTACGAACTGGTCGCCAAATCCGATTCGCTGACGCTTTATGTCTCCGGCCACGGCAAACCGATCATGACCCGGGGCGCGAAGGCCGAGGCAGCCATCTACGCCGGGAACGACAAGACGACGGTCGTGTTCGAACCTGCCGGCGACAACCGTATGACCGCGAAGGGTAGCTTCAAGGTCGGCGTCGGCGTGCGGGTTGCACTGATCGTGACACTGGTCGGCAAAAGCGAAGCGAAGGCGAACTTTAATCTGAAATGAAAATTCCGCTAGCCGTCTGGCTCGCCCTGCTGGCTGCCGCCCTGTTTGGCGGCAGCACCCCATTTGTCAAGTTACTGGTCGGCGACTCGTCCGCCCTGGCGCTGGCGGGACTGCTCTATCTGGGCAGCGGCCTCGGCCTGGGGGCAGCACGACTGCTGCGTGACAGGGGATGGAAACCGAGTGGTCTTTCGGGATCGGATTGGCCCTGGTTTGCCGGGGCCATCGGCTTTGGCGGTGTCCTCGGCCCGCTTCTGCTCGTGATCGGCCTCACGAGAACCGGCGCAGGTGCGGCATCCCTGCTGCTCAATCTGGAAGCGGTGCTGTCCGCTATGCTGGCATGGCTTGTCTTCAAGGAGCACGCCGGTCGCCGCATTATCATCGGCATGGGATTCATCGTCGCAGGCGGCATTGCACTTTCCTGGCCCACCGGAGAAACCGGGGCCGGAGATTGGCTCGGACCGCTGGCGATCATGGCTGCCTGCCTGTGCTGGGCCATCGACAACAATCTGACGCTCAAGGTGTCGGCTTCGGATGCCCTGTTTATCGCCGGTGCGAAGGGTTTGGTGGCCGGAGCCGTCAACCTCGGACTGGCCTTGGTCCTGGGGCGTTCTTTGCCTGCCTTGCCGCTTGCTGCAGCGGCGATGTTTGTGGGTTTGCTGGGTTACGGCCTGAGTCTGGTTTTTTTCGTGCGCGCGCTACGCGAACTGGGCACTTCGCGCACCGGGGCTTACTTCTCCACTGCACCGTTCATTGGCGCCGCGTTGAGCATCCTGTTGCTCAACGAGCCGACCCCGCCATCGTTCTGGATGGCCGCGACGCTGATGGGGATAGGAGTCTGGTTGCACCTGACGGAACGTCATGGGCATGAACATTTGCATGAGGTGCTGACCCATGCCCATGAACATGTCCACGATGAGCATCACCGGCATGAGCACGATTTTCCGTGGGATGGGCGCGAGCCCCATAACCATTCCCATGATCACCTGCCTGAACGTCATAGCCACAGCCATTTTCCTGACATCCATCACAGACACCGGCATTGACTGTGCGGCAAGCCAGTGACATCAAGAGGGTCTGCGATTGCCTCCAAGGTTGGCCGGCACTTTTCGAATCGCGTTTCAGGCAATTTCCTGCACCGCGTTGGCGGAGTCAGTGGCGACAGACACGAGTACCTTGTCGACCCGGTTTCGATCCATATCCATCACCTCGAAGCGCCAGCCCGATGCCACGAAATGGTCCGTCGGCCGCGGAATGCGTCTGAGCGTATGCATGATGAAACCACCTAGCGTGTGGAAGCTGTGCCCAGTTTCTCCCGGCAGGTCGTCTGCAATATCGAGCACGGATTTCAAACGCTCGATGCCGACATCACCGTCAACCAGCCAGGAACCATCCTCCCGCTGCGCCATGTCGCGTTCTTCTGGCGCCTCTGGCACAGAGAGCTCGCCGACGATGGAGGCCAGCACGTCGGTCAAGGTCACCAGGCCTTGCACCTCGCCATATTCATCGACGATCAGAGCGAACTGGAGGCGGGCGCGGCGGAAATTTTCCAGCAGTTGCGTGGTGGTTACAGCCTCTGGCACGTAAAGCGGTGGATGCAGGACGGATTCAATATCTGCCGAATTGATGACGTGGCCCGGCAAGGCTTTCTTGAGGAGATCGCCGGTTTGCAGGATGCCGAGAACGTGCTCCAGCCCATCGCGGCAGACGACCAGCCGTGAATAATCGGACTCGATGATACGTTGCCGGACAATTTCCTCATCATCATCGAGGTCGAGCACAAACATATCGCGGCGTGGTGTCATGATCGCAGCGATGCGCTGTTCGTCGAGCCTAAGTACGTTGGAGACGATTTCCTGTTCACTCTCGTGAAACACGCCAGCCTCAGCGCCTTGCTCCATCAGCACGTTGATCTCGTCGTTGGTAACTGAAGATTCTTCCTTGCTGCGTGCGCCGAGCAGCCGCAGGATGGTCGTGCATGAACTCGACAGGACGACAACCAGCGGATGGGTGATTCGGGCCAGGATAATCATCGGTCGGGAGATCAGCGAGGCGATGCCTTCCGGCGCCAGCAGCGCCAGGCGCTTGGGTACCAATTCGCCGATCACCACTGAAAAATAAGTCAAGCCGAGCACGGTAATCGTCAGCGCGACGATTTTCGCGTGCTCTGCCAGAATGGGAATGCCGGTCAGCCATTCCGCCAGGGGATCCGCCACCGCCGCTTCACCGATT
>JAUSLX010000142.1 GCA_030645775.1 Gallionella sp.
ACCTGCGGCGGGATCGACACTCAGGCGCTGTCTTCCAAGACGATGGAATGCAACGATGTTCCGGGTCTGTATTTCATCGGCGAAGTGGTGGATGTGACCGGGCAGTTGGGCGGCTATAACTTCCAGTGGGCCTGGGCTTCCGGCTACGCTGCGGGTCAGGCGGTTTAACTATGGCACGCCTGCTGATCTCCAATTCGCCCAGTCTGCCAGGCAGGATCATCGGACTGATCGTCACGGCAGCATTGATCGTAATGGGCTTGATGTTCTCGGCCGTGTTGCTGGTGGTCATACTGATCGCAGGACTGATTGCGTTCAGCTATATCTGGTGGAAGACGCGCGCAGTGCGCAAACAGATGCGCGAGCACCAGCAGGCAATGGGCGGTGCGGCGAACGATGCGGATGTGTTCAATGGAAAGGTCTATGAGGGCGAGATCATCGAGGGCGAAGTGATCAGCAAGGTAGTGAGCATGGAAGAGAACAAGCGCTGATCGCCCTTATTCGGGGCTTGGTATTGTTGTCATACGTAACAATGTTCATGCCGGACCGAAATTCATTCCTATCGACAGGCGTCTCTCGCCGCTTTGGTTGCTGCTCACCGAGTGCAATACCGCGGGAGCAAAAAATACGAACATGCCGGATTCCGGGGTCACTTCCGTTTGGCTGTGGCGGTCATGGATGATCAGGTTTCCCGAGTTTTCGGGAACGTGGATGTAATAGACCGCTGATAGCAGTTCGTCGTATTCGTCGTGGTCATGTTTGCTCGTGGCCTGACCCGGCCCCATGTCGTTAAACCAGAATCCCCGTTTTAATGCCTGTTTCGGCAATTCCAGCAGATTCGCGGCAAAAGTTGTTGCCTGCGCCAGTACCGGCCCGAGTGCGGGGATACGCTCATGGTCGAGATACAGATTCTCAAAGCGTCCGCCGAAAAAATGGCTGCGCCGCAGCATATCCTGTTCTCGCAAGCCGCCATAGATGTCCATGATTTGCCGATTGATGACCCCGGCCTCTGCAAGGAAGCCGATGTGTATGCTGGAGTTCTGTGTGAGCCTGGCAGTCATTTGCGTATTGGCAGTGCTTATTAACGGGGCGTTTTCATTCTTTGTCATATGATCAATCTCGAATCCGTGCCAGCACGGTGTGTACCAGCTGCATCGCCCGCGCCTCGCTTGCCGCCTCGCAGTAACAGCGCAATTCCGGCGCGTTGCCGGAGGGGCGCAGGTGGACGATTTCGCCGTTGTCGAAGCTGATGCGCAGCCCGTCTGTGGTGTTGCAATCTACCTGCTTCGCATCCCCGGGCGCCAGGTAGCGCTGCAATGCCTGCGGATCGTTAGTGAGTTCCAGTATCAGCTGACGACTGTTTGCCACCGGGAAATTTTGCAGTCGGTCGCTGGCGGTGTAGCGGGCGGGCAAACCTTGCATCAGAGATGAGACCTTGCCGTTGACCTCGCGCGCTGCCGCAAGCACGGCCAGTGCGGGCAGGACGGCATCTCGGGTGGGTAGCGGTTCGAGTTTTCTTCCGTCACGCGCAAAGTGTGAACCTACCAGGAAACCGCCGTTAGCCTCAAAGCCGACGATTGCAGGGTTTGACAGTTCGCCTCCGTTTACGGGGTAGGGTTGGGGAGGGGGCATCATGTTGTTTTGCATGACGGCAATCACATAGGGCGAGCCGATGCGGGTGCGCAGCACGGTCTCGAATGCGCTGCAAAGTTCGATGGCGGTGTTGCAACTAACCGGGACGACGACTTTTTTCGCTTTTAAATAACGGGCGCAGATCAGTCCGACGATGTCGCCGCGCAGCCAAGCCCCGGTTTCATCGGAGATCAGCGGCCTGTCGCCATCGCCGTCAGTTGAAATGATGGCATCGAAATGGTGTTGCGTCGCCCAGTCTTTTCCTCTTTGAATATCTATTTCAGCGACCGCTTCGGTATCGATAGGCACGAATTCCTCGGTGCGACCGAGCGAAGTGACTTCGGCACCCAGCCCTTCCAGAATTTGCCTCAAAACATCGCGCGCCACGCTGGAATGCTCGTAAACGCCAAGTTTCATGCCTGCAAAATGCTGCGCCGGGAAAAAGTCGAGATAGCGCTGCACGAATTGTTCGAGTGCGGCGGAGTTCACGGCAGGTAACTCGCCGCTGACGGTGTTTAATTCGACAACCGCATCTGCAATCGCCAATTCATCCGCCTTGGTGATTTCACCGTCGGGACGGTAGAACTTGATGCCGTTGCGGTCAAACGGAATGTGGCTGCCGGTCACTACGATGGCGGGAATGCCTTGGTTCTGCGCATATAGCGCCAGTGCAGGGGTGGGCAGCGCGCCGCAATAATCGACTTCAATCCCTTGTGAATGCAGGGCTGCGGCACACGCCGCCGCGATGCGCGGACTGCTGGGGCGCAAATCCGTTCCCAGCGCGATGCGCGTCACGTTAAAAGACTGTTTAACTACCGCCAGAAATGCTGCTGCATAGGCGGCGCAAACCTCATCCGTCATTGCGCTCACCAAGCCGCGCGCGCCGCTGGTCCCGAATGCCACGCCACTGCTGTCCATTACCTCGCTGATTTTGACTGTTTTCAATTATATTGCTCCCGCTTTGTCGGCAAAAGCTGCTCTTCGGCGCAGCATGTGGTGATCATTGTACCGTCTGAGTGGCGACTGCATATCCCGGATATGGTGTTATAGTAACGCAGCTTTATTCAATCTAATTTCGTGGGGGAATGATGATACGCACCTTCTGGATTTTTTTGCTCACCTTGCTGCTTTCAGGCTGCGGTTACAACACTTTTCAGACCACCGACGAGCAGATCAAGGCGAGTTGGGCCGAAGTGCTCAACCAGTATCAGCGCCGCGCCGATCTGATTCCCAATCTGGTGAATACCGTCAAAGGCTATGCCGCACAGGAAAAAGACGTGTTGCTGGGCGTCACCGAGGCGCGCGCCCGGGTTGGCAGCATTCAGGCCAGCCCTGAGCTGATCAATGATCCTGAAGCCTTTGCCAAATTTCAGGCAGCCCAAGGGCAACTGACTTCCGCGCTGAGCCGTCTGCTGGTGGTGTCGGAAAATTACCCGCAACTGAAGTCTGATGCCAATTTCCGCGATCTGCAGGCGCAACTGGAAGGCACGGAAAACCGCGTCACCGTGGCGCGCAACCGCTATATCAAGGCGGTGCAGGAATACAACATCGCGGTGCGCTCTTTCCCGAGCAATTTGACTGCGATGCTGTTCAGCTATAGCGTCAAACCCTCCTTTACGGTCGAAAACGAGAAGGAAATTTCTCACGCACCGACTGTGGACTTTGCAGCCCCAAAGGTTGCTACACCCGCCGCCGTATCAACGAAATAAATACAGCTTGTGGGAGGTGATGAGACATGGACTGTAAAACCATGAATTTTTCGCGTCATGCTTTCGAGCGCATGTTTCAGCGCGGGATCGACCCGGATGCCGTGGCGCAGGTTATCGCTGAAGGCGTGGTGATAGCTGATTATCCTGATGATCAGCCATTCCCAAGTGTCTTGCTGTTGGGTTTTGATGGAAGGCAGCCAGTTCACGCAGTTGTTGCGCGTGAGCTTGCAACGGGAAATTGCCATCTGGTTACAATTTACCTGCCGGATCCCGCAATCTGGGACGAGTCATTCAAGAGAAGGAAAGTATGATGAAATGCGTAATTTGCAAAACCGGACAGACTCATCCCGGCATTACCACCGTTACTCTGCAACGAGATCATACGGTAGTGGTTGTCCGTGATGTTCCTGCTGAAATCTGCGAAGACTGCGGTGAGTATTACCTGAGCGAACCCATTGCCCGCCGAATTTATGCTGATGCCGAGGACACAGCGCAGCGCCAGGTGGAAGTGGAAATTCAACGCTATGCCGCTTGACCAGCTATCCACGCGCGATGTAACGCAGCCAGTCAAATGAAAACGCTGGGCGCACTGCTGATTGCGCTGCTGTTAGTCGGGGCGGCGGACGCCGAAGTAGCTGTGCCGCCATTGACGCAGCGCGTCACCGATTTCAGCGCGACGCTGGATGCGCAGCAGACTCAGGCGCTCGAGGCGCGCCTTGCCGCCTTCGAAACGCAGAAGGGCGCGCAGATAGCCATCCTGATTGTCCCCACCACCCAACCCGAAACCATAGAGCAATATGGCATACGCGTGGTTGATGCGTGGAAACTCGGGCGCAAAGGCGTAGATGATGGCGCGTTGTTGCTGGTTGCCAGGGAGGATCGCACCGTGCGCATCGAAGTGGGTTACGGTCTGGAAGGCGCGCTCAACGATGCCACCGCGCACCGCATTATCGATGAGATCATCGTCCCGCATTTCAAAACTGGCGGGTTTTATCAGGGTATCGATGCAGGTGTCTCGACACTCATGCAGGTAATCGGCGGCGAACCCTTGCCTGCGCCCAAACAATCTGCCGGAAAACAGGACTACGAATCGCTGATGTTCATGGGCTTCGTGATTGCGGTGGCGCTGGGCGGCATGCTGCGCGCGTTGCTGGGGCGATTTCCGGCGGCGCTGCTGGTGGGCGGTGTACTGGGCGGGCTGGCCTGGCTGATCATTGCATCCGGGGTGATCGCGGCTCTGGCAGGTATGGCGGCATTCGTGTTCGTGCTGCTCGGCGGCGGACGCGGCTTCGGTGGTCATGGTTTGGGCGGTGGTGGCGGCTTCGGCGGAGGAGGCGGATTCGGCGGCGGGGGCGGCGG
>JAUSLX010000148.1 GCA_030645775.1 Gallionella sp.
ACGCGGGCCGGTCATGGAACGCGCCAAGCAGATGGAAGAGGAAGGCCAGCGCATCATCAAGCTGAACATCGGCAATCTGGCGCCGTTCGGCTTCGAAGCGCCGGAGGAAATCCAGCAGGATGTCATCCTGAATCTGCCGAATTCGTCCGGTTATTCCGATTCCAAGGGCATGTTTGCCGCGCGCAAGGCGATCATGCATTACTGTCAGGCGAAGAAAATTGCCGGTGTGGGGCTGGAAGACATCTATATCGGCAACGGCGCGTCCGAGCTGATCGTGATGGCGATGCAGGGCTTGCTCAATACCGGCGACGAAGTGCTGGTGCCCGCGCCCGACTATCCCTTGTGGACAGCGGCGGTCACGCTGGCGGGCGGCACGCCGCGTCATTACCTGTGCGACGAGGCGAACGAATGGATGCCCGATCTGGCTGACATGAAAGGCAAAATCACGCCGCACACGCGCGCCATTGTCATCATCAACCCGAACAATCCGACCGGTGCGCTGTATTCGGACGATATTCTGAAAGAGATCATTCAGATCGCGCGCGAGCACCATCTGATCATCTTCGCGGACGAGATTTACGACAAGATGCTGTACGACGGGGCGACACACACCTCGATCGCCTCGCTGGCGGATGATGTGCTGTTCGTGACGCTGAACGGTTTGTCCAAGAACTATCGTGCCTGCGGCTATCGTTCCGGCTGGATGGTGGTGTCGGGTGAGAAGAAACACGCGCAGGACTACATCAACGGCCTGACGATACTGGCTTCGATGCGTTTGTGCTCGAACGTGCCGGGGCAGTTTGCGATTCAGACGGCACTGGGCGGTTATCAGAGTATCAACGATCTGGTGGTGCCGACCGGTCGATTGTGCAAGCAACGCGATCTGGCCTATAAATTACTCACTGAAATCCCGGGTGTTTCCTGCGTCAAGCCGAAAGCCGGTCTGTATCTGTTCCCGCGTCTCGATCCTGAAATTTATCCGATCGAGAACGACCAGCAGTTCATTTTGGAATTGCTGGAAACTGAAAAAGTGCTGGTGGTGCAGGGTAGCGGCTTCAATTGGAAACAACCCGATCATTTACGTCTGGTGTTTTTGCCGACCGTGGACGATCTGGCCGAGGCCTTCGGGCGTATCGCACGCTTTCTGGAGCATTACCGCAAGCGGCACGGAAAATGATAGTAGGGTGGGCATTCTGCCCACGCGGATAAAATGGTGGGCATTAAGCGTGCCCACCCTACCATAGGATTTAAGAATGAAACCAATCAACGTAGGACTTCTGGGTATCGGCACGGTCGGTGGCGGCACCTTTGCCGTATTGCAGCGCAATTGTGAAGAAATCACCCGCCGCGCCGGTCGTCCGATCCGCATCGTGTTGGTCGCGGACAAGAATCTGGAACTGGCCAAACAGGTAACCGGCGGCGCGTGCCGCCTGACCGACGATGCCTTTGCCGTGGTCAATGACCCCGAAGTGGATATCGTGATCGAACTGATCGGCGGCTATGGCGTGGCGAAGCAGCTGGTGATGCAGGCCATCAATAACGGCAAACATGTGGTCACCGCCAATAAGGCGCTGCTGGCGACGCATGGCAACGAAATTTTCAAGGCGGCGCAGGA
>JAUSLX010000152.1 GCA_030645775.1 Gallionella sp.
TCCTGCCGCGTCACGGCAGAGGACACCGCATTTCTCCCTCGGATATCAACTTTCGCGCCAATATCGACGCATTGAAACGTCTGGGCGTGACTGACATCATCTCGGTCAGCGCGGTGGGTTCATTGCGCGAAGACCTGCCGCCCGGCACCTTTGTCATCGTCGATCAGTTCATCGACCGCACCTTCGCTCGCGAGAAGAGTTTTTTCGGCACGGGGCTGGTGGCGCATGTGTCGATGGCGCATCCGGTGTGCAACCGGCTGGGCGATCATTTGTTCGCTGCGGCAAAGTTGCTGGGCATACCGGCGGTGCGCGGCGGCACCTATCTGGTGATGGAGGGGATGCAGTTTTCCAGCCTGGCGGAATCGGAGCTGTATCGCACCTGGGGCTGCGATGTGATCGGTATGACCAATATGCCGGAGGCCAAACTCGCGCGCGAGGCTGAGATTTGCTATGCCACGGTGGCGATGGTGACGGATTTCGATTGCTGGCATCCCGATCACGATAACGTCACGGTGGATGCGATCGTCAAAGTGTTGCTGGAGAACGCAGACAAGGCGCGCACACTGGTGAAGGGTGTTGCGCAGCCGGTACACGGCGACGATGAGGCTCATGCCTGCGCCTGCCGCAGCGCCCTGCAATACGCCATCCTCACCGCACCTGAAGCGCGTGATGCGGCGATGATGGAAAAACTTTCGGCGGTAGCCGGACGAATGCTGAATAACATGGTAAGTGGAGAGTAGTAAGTGGTTAGTGTAAAACCACCGCTCTTCACCACTTTCCACTCACCACTCACCACTCACCACTTACCAAGAGTTAACATGCCCATCAAATCCCGTATCCGCACTGTTCCGCATTATCCCCATCAGGGCATCATGTTCCGCGACATCACCACTTTGCTGAAAGATCCGATTGGCTTACGCGCGACGATTCAGCAGATCGTTCAGCGTTACAAGCACGTCAAGATAGACAAAGTGGTCGGCATCGAATCGCGCGGCTTCATCGTCGGCACGCCGGTCGCCTACGAACTGAATCTGGGCTTCGTCCCTATCCGCAAGCGCGGCAAACTGCCCGCCGAGACGGTGGGGCGTGACTATCAGCTGGAATACGGCAGCGACCGTATCGAGATACATCTGGATGCGATCAAACCTGGCGAACGCGTGCTGCTGGTAGACGACCTGATCGCTACCGGCGGCACGGCGGAAGCGGCAGTCAAACTGATCGAAGATATGGGCGGTATCGTGGTCGAGTGCTGCTTCGTGATCGAGCTGCCGGATATCGGCGGACGCGCCAGACTGGAAAAAATGGGCCAGAAGGTGTTTGCGTTGTGCGAGTTTGAGGGGGATTAAATGTAGGTCGGGTTCACCCTAAAGGGTAAACCCGACCTGCGAAGCTGATAGTCGAAGCTTGTAGAGGTAGGGTGGGCAAGTTTCATCTGCCCACGCGGACAATAAAATAACGGTGGGCAATACATTGCCCACCCTACAGAAATAAACCATGAAAATTAACGGTACGCCTTATCGCACCATCTGGCCGACTTCTGATGGCACAGTGGAAATCATCGACCAGACCCGCTTGCCGCATGTTTTTGCCACGCTGCGTTTGACTTCCATGCGCGACGCGGAATTCGCCATCCGTTCCATGCAGGTCAGAGGCGCGCCGTTGATCGGTGTGACGGCGGCTTACGGGGTGGCGCTGTCCATGAAGCATCACGCCTCCGATGCGGCGCTAACGGCGACTTGCGATATGCTGGCCAAGGCCAGACCCACGGCAGTGAATCTGCGCTGGGCCATCGAGCGCATGCGTGATTTTTTGTCGCCGCTGCCCGCCAGCGAACGCGCCGCTGCCGCCTGGCTTGAGGCGGGGCGCATCGCCGAGCAGGATGTGGAGATCAACGAGTCTATCGGTCGGCACGGGTTGGCGCTCATCCGCGCCCTCCATCAGCAGAAAAATGACGCGGTCAACATCCTCACCCACTGCAATGCCGGCTGGCTGGCGACGGTGGACTGGGGCACGGCGCTGGCGCCGATCTATGCCGCGTTCGAGGCGGGGATTCCGCTGCATATCTGGGTGGACGAGACGCGCCCGCGCAATCAGGGCGCGAGTCTCACTGCGTGGGAACTGGCGCAGCATGGCGTGCCGCACACGGTGATCGTGGACAATGCGGGCGGGCATCTGATGCAGCATGCCAGGGTGGATATGGTTATCGTAGGCACAGACCGCGTCACCGCGACGGGCGATGTGTGCAACAAGATCGGTACTTATCTCAAGGCGCTGGCGGCATTCGACAACGGCGTGCCGTTCTATGTGGCGATGCCCACGCCGACGCTGGACTGGACGTTGCAGGACGGTGTACGCGAGATACCCATCGAGGAACGCGCTGAAGAAGAAGTGACGCATATCGACGGTCTGTGCGACGACGGGCAGCTGCGCCGCGTGCGTCTCACGCCGCAAGGATCAAAAGCCGCAAACTATGGTTTCGATGTGACGCCCGCACGTCTGGTCACCGGACTGATTACCGAACGCGGACTGGTGGCGGCGAACTCCGATGCGATTCGATCACAACTCAAAAATACATAAAAAATATCGTGGATAGCGGTTTGTATCAATAAGGATCAGTAGTGTCCGGCAATTTTGCCAAAACGGTTGTATAACATCATGATATTTAATGGGAAATAGCATGTTAAGGGGTGTCACCGACTTGAACGTGAATTTTTTGAGAAACTGTCGGCTTT
>JAUSLX010000159.1 GCA_030645775.1 Gallionella sp.
GGCATGGATGAAGCAACTCAGGCGCGGCTGTTCACCGCCTTTACCCAGGCTGACTCATCCACCACCCGGGTTTACGGCGGTACCGGGCTGGGGTTGGCTATCTCGCACCAGTTGGTAAACATCATGGGCGGCGAGATCACCGCGCACAGTGAACCGGGCAAGGGTTCGATGTTCAGCGTGCGCCTGCCGTTCAAATTGGCACCGAATGCAGGGCGGATGTCCCCGCCAGGGGGGAGGCCGGGGGTACCCGGCGGCTCTGCCGCCACCCTTCCGCACAGCGTAGCGTTATCCGCCGAAGGGGATTGTCGGAAGGCGCTATGCTTTTCCGACCTACAAAACCTGTCCTGTCTCGTAGTGGGCGATTCGGAGAGTCTGGCCGATGACCTCGCTGCCTATCTGGTGCATGATGGCGCAGTAGTCGAGAGGTCAGAAGACTTGGCGGCTGCCCGTGAATGGATAGCCGGTCGCACACCCGGCCTGTGCATCGTGGTCATCGACAACGCAGGCAGCAAGCCGCTACTGGATGGCCTGCGCGCCGCAGCCCGTGCCCACCCGGAACAGCAAACTCGCTTTGTCGTCATCGGGCGTGGGCAGCGTCGGGAGCCGCGCCTGGAGGGCGCCGATCTGGTATCGGTGGATGGCAATGTGCTTACCCGCAGGGTTCTGCTGAAGGCGGTGGCCATTGCGTCCGGACGGGCTAAGGCGTCTGACCGGGAAAGTCTGCCCGATATGGCAGGGGCGCGCCGCGCTGTGCCTCTACTGTCCCGCGAGGAGGCGCGCCGTAGAGGCCGCTTGATCCTGGTCGCCGAAGACAACGAGATCAACCAGAAAGTCATCCTGCAACAGCTCACGCTGCTCGGGCAAACTGCCGACATCGCCAACAATGGCCGCGAGGCACTGGAACTCTGGCAGAGCGGCGATTACGGCATCTTGATCACCGATCTGCATATGCCGGAGATGGACGGCTATGAACTGACCGCCGCTATTCGTGCCGCTGAAACTGCTGCCGGTAAAACAAATAAGGCTCGCATCCCTATCATCGCTTTCACCGCCAATGCACTCAAGGGCGAAGCCGAGCATTGCCTCGCCATCGGCATGGACGATTACCTGAGCAAACCGGTTCAACTGATCAACCTGAAAGCGATGCTGGGAAAATGGCTGCCGGTCGTTGAGGACGTAGGTCGGGCTTCAGCCCGACATGTCGGGTTAAAACCCGACCTACAAACTGCTGCACCCGTGGCAGTAGACGTGAATGTGCTCAAGAAACTGGTAGGCGACGACGAGGAAATCATTCGCGACTTCCTGCATGACTTCAGCCTCAGTGCGGCGAAGATAGCAGCCGAGCTGCGCACTGCCTGTGCGGCGGGTCAGGCGGCAGATGCCGGTGCGCTGGCGCACAAGCTCAAGTCGTCGGCACGCTCGGTGGGCGCACTGACGCTGGGCGAGCTGTGCTTTGAAATGGAGCAGGCGGGCAAGGCTGGCGACATGGCAACGCTGGGGATGCTGTTGCCCAGGTTCGCGCAGGAGCTGGCGAGCGTTGAGGGTTTTCTTGAAGGGTATTTATTATGAACCAGCACGCGATCAAAATTCTGGTGCTCGATGACGAGTCCTTCATGCTCAAGCTGCTCGGACACATGCTGGCGAATCTTGGCTATACCTCGGTTGCCACCTGCGACAACGGACGCGCCGCACTGGAGTTGGTAGATAGCCCGAACGACTCCCCCAATCTGATTCTGCTCGACCTCAACATGCCGGAAATGGACGGCATCGAATTTGTGCGCCATCTAGTCGAACGGTCCTACACCGGCAGCCTGCTCCTGATCAGCGGCGAAGACGAACGCATGCTTGCCGCCGCCGACAAGCTGGTGCAGGCGCACAAGATCACGGTGCTCGGCCATGTGGCGAAACCGGTCGCGCCCCAGGCGCTGGCAGCGCTGCTGGCGAAGTGGGCGCCGCCGGGGTCTGCCCGGGTGCGGCCGGCAAAGGCGGAGTACGGCGCCGAGGCGCTGCGCGCCGCCATCGCCAACGGCGAACTGGTCAACTATTACCAGCCCAAGGTGGCGGTGAGCGACGGTCGCGTGGTCGGCGTCGAAACCCTGGTGCGCTGGCGGCACCCGACAGACGGCATGGTATATCCCGACCAGTTCATCGGCGTCGCCGAGGAGAACGGCCTGATCGACGATCTGACCCGCGTCGTGCTGCACGATGCGCTGGCGCAGGCCCGCGCCTGGCGCGACGCGGGGCTGACGCTGCGGGTGGCGGTCAACCTGTCGATGGACAATCTGAAGGTACTGAGCTTCGCCGATTTCGTCGCCGAACAGGCCGTCGCGGCCGGCGTGGCGCCGGCCGACATGGTGCTGGAAGTGACCGAGAGCCGGCTGATGGCGGACTTGCGCGCGCCGCTGGAAATATTGACGCGACTGCGCTTGAAGCGCTTTCGGCTATCGATCGACGATTTCGGCACTGGCAATTCCTCGCTTTCGCAGTTGCGCGATATTCCCTTCGATGAACTCAAGATCGACCAGGGTTTTGTCCATCAAGCCCACGCCGACGAAACGCGGCACGCGATCGTCGCGGCCAGCCTGAGCCTGGCGCGGCAACTCGGCATGGAGGTCGTCGCCGAAGGGGTAGAAGACCAGGACGACTGGGATTTCCTGCGCCGCACGCAATGCGATCTGGCGCAAGGCTACTTCATCGGGCGGCCGATGCCGGCGGCCGAGTTGCCGGGCTGGATTGAAACCTGGCAGGCGCGGTTGAGTGAGCTCATTCCGGCTCCGGCGTAAGGGATTGCGCGACTGGCCGCGACCAATGATGTGACTGACGCCGCAATGGTCAGGACTCATTCAATGTCATTCAATGGTGGCATTCAACATGTTCGATGGGCGAAAATGAACAATCCAAAAAAGAGGTAAATCATGAAAAAAATGCAAACTGCGCGACTGGCATCGGTTGCCGTTGAAACCGTGATGAATCTGTCTGTCACCTATACCGATGGTCGCATCGTGCGCATCGATCTGAGCGGCGCGGCTAATCGCCTGCATGCATTTTCTGCTTTGGAGAATCCTGTGGAATTTGCCACCGCCAAAGTCGCTGATTTTGGCTGGACGCTGGAATGGGATTGCGGCGCGTCGCTCGATTCAGACCGGGTGTTGGAATTGGCACTGGAACAAGCCGGCATGGCAGAGAACGTGCGCTTCAGGCAATGGCAGGACGCCAACCACTTGTCGCTTTCAGATGCTGCCAAAGCCATCGGCATGACGCGCCGTACCATCAGCAAATACCGAACTGGTTCCAGCCCCGTACCGCGCTATATTGCCCTGGCCTGCAAAGGCTGGGAGGCGGAGCAACAGGGCAAGTGAGGCAGTAACGGTATTGACAGCATCGTTTAAGATAAAGCATCGCACAAGCATAAAATTTGAAAATTATATTTAAAATCATAATATTACAAGAAGCGACTCATCCTCGACCTCCTCAAATATTGGAATGTTAGACCTGACCCCATATTCCTTGCGCCACTGCGATAGAGGTTTAGTTCTACGTTAATTGGGCTTCTTTGTACCGAGCGGTATGGCGACACTTTGGGTATGCACTGCATCCGAGGAACTTCGAACCTGCATTTGCGCCAGATTGCGATTGCCACTTGCCACTTGCCACTCCCCACTCCCCACTCACTCGCCATCATTCCAGCCAGATAAATGTCCCCTGACGCCCGGTTGCGCCGTCACGGCGGTAGGAGAAAAATTGTTCAGGTTCGCTGTAGGTACAACGATCACCACCGTAAATTTCGGCGATGCCGAGCGCGTTCAGACGTAGCCGTGCCAAGGCATAGATGTCGGCCAGATATTTCCCGGGTAGTCCGGGGATGAATGCAACCGCAGCTTCGGGATCCGCTTCCACAAAAACCGAACGCACTTCTGCGCCGACTTCAAAGAATGGCTGGCTGATTGCCGGCCCCAGCCAGGCCACCAGATTCTGCGGCGCCACATCCATTGCCTGCACGGTGGCTTCGATCACGCCTGCCGCCAGGCCTTTCCAGCCGGCATGTGCCGCGCCGACCACACTACCCTGCCGGTCGCACAGCAATACCGGCAGACAATCTGCCGTCATCACCACGCACACCCCCCGCCGCGCGATACAGGCATCGGCCACCGTTCGGCATCCCGCTCGGTCGGCATCCGCCACCACCGTGCCATGCACCTGCTCCAGCCATACCGGCTCAGACGGTAACAGCCTGTTGAGCAGCATGCGGTTGCGCGCCACGCTCAGCGGGGCGTCGCCGACATGACTGCCGAGATTAAGGCTGGAGTAGGGAGCCACACTGACGCCGCCCTGCCGGGTGGTCTGCAACGCCCGGACATTTTCGGGCGCAGGCCACTCGGGAATGATTAAATAATCACTCAGGCTCATTCAACGCACTGTTGATTTGTTTCAGCAACTGCTGCATATCCTCAGGCATGGGCGCATGCCATTCCATCAGTTCGCCGCTGACAGGATGCTCAAGCGCCAGACGGGTGGCATGCAAGGCCTGACGCGGGAAACCGGTCAACAGCTCGCGCAGTTGCAGCACACATTTCTGCGGGCCTTTCAGATATACGCTGTCGCCGACCAGTGGGTGTTTGAGATAGCTAAGATGCACGCGTATCTGGTGTGTGCGCCCGGTCTCCAGGGTGCAGCGCAGCAGTGTGCAGCTGGGGTACGATCTTTCAACCTTGTAGTGCGTCACGGCATCCTTGCCCGTTTCGATCACCGCCATTTTGACCCGATTCGACGGATGACGGCCTATAGGCTGATCCACAAAACCACCATGCTGCAACTCGCCATGCACCAAAGCCAGGTATTCGCGCTTCACACTACGCTCCTGCAACTGACGCACCAGATTGGTTTGCGCGATCAGCGTCTTGGCAACCACCAGCAAGCCGCTGGTATCTTTGTCCAGACGGTGCACGATACCGGCGCGCGGCACGAACTCCAGTTGCGGCGCATGATGCAGCAGCGCGTTCAGCAAGGTACCCTGCCAATTGCCGCTGCCGGGATGCACCACCAGCCCTACCGGCTTGTTGATCACCAACAGGTCATCGTCTTCATAAACGATGTCCAGCGGAATATCCTCGGCCAGATAAGGCTGCTCGGATTGCTGCACTTGAGGCAGCACTTCCAGCTTTTCACCGCCCCAAACTTTTTGTTTGGAAATGGCAGGAGCGCCGTCCAGCAGCACTTGCTGCAGTGCGACCCACTCTTGCAAGCGGCTGCGCGAATATTCCGGCAGTAACCTGGCCAGCGCCTGATCCAGACGCAGACCGGCATAATTGGAGGGGACGACAAAATGGATTACATCGTCGTCGGGTGCGTTATAATCGCGCAAATTTATTTCGGAATCAGTCATGCGCCATAGTTTAGCTGTATTTTTGTTACTTACGTTAACTGCTTGCAATATGCTGGACCCGCTGCCGACCGGAGACCCGTCCAGCGTACCCAGTCAGGTACCCGCAGATGAGCTCTACCGCCAGGCAAAAACGGAGCTGGACGACGGCAGCTACAGCACGGCAATCAAACTGTATGAAACCTTGCAATCGCGCTATCCCTATGGCCGGTATGCACAGCAGTCCATGCTGGAAATGGCTTACGCCTATTACCGTCAGGGCGAACCCGACCCGGCGATTGCCACCGCAGACCGCTTCATCAAACAGTTCCCGAACCAGCCTCATGTGGACTACGCCTACTACGTCAAGGGTCTGGCGACGTTCAACGGCGACATTGGCATACTGGCTGCCATCGGCGGCCAGGATCCTTCCGAGCGCGACCCGCAATCCGCCCAGAATTCATTCAATGCCTTCAAGGCGTTGGTGACCCGTTTCCCGAACAGCAAATACACCTCGGATGCCAGAGTACGCATGCAATATCTGGCCAATTCACTGGCCAAGCACGAGCTGAACATTGCCCGATATTATCAGCGCCGCGGCGCCCATATCGCCGCGCTGAACCGCGCACAAGACATCCTGACGCTTTATCCGAACAGCCCCGCTACACGCGACGCGCTTGCAGTCATGGTGCAGGCTTATGACGCAATGGGCATGACCGAATTGCGTGACGATGCCCGGCGCGTACTGGCGAGCAACTCTAATGTACAGGTTGACACTGCGGGCAACAGCATAGCGGCAAAGTCCTGGTGGCAATTCTGGAAATGAAATTCTGCTCCGCATGCGGCGCAACGGTAGAACTGCGCATCCCCGAGGATGACAACCGCCCGCGCCACATCTGCACCGTTTGCGGCATCGTTCATTACCGCAACCCCAAGATGGTGATAGGCTCGATCCCGGAATGGGAAGATAAGGTGCTGTTATGCCGGCGCGCCATCGAACCGCGTTACGGGCTGTGGACGCTGCCCGGCGGATTTATGGAAAATGGCGAAAGCACCGCACAGGCTGCCATACGCGAGACGCTGGAAGAAGCCAACGCACGCATCGTGATCGGCGATTTATATTCAATGTACAGCCTGCCCTATATCGATCAGGTACACATACTGTTCAGAGCCCGCCTGCTTGATCTGGATTTCAGTCCAGGATCGGAAAGCCTGGAAGTCAAACTGTTCAGCGAAGCCGAAATTCCCTGGGATGAGATTGCCTTCCGTCCGATACGCCTCAGCCTGGAACATTATTTTGCCGAACGCAGCAACGGTACGTTTAATTTGCATGTAAGCGAACTGACCCCGCCCAGCCGTTTTGTTTAGCGAGTTATCGCAGAACAGCCGCAACCCCTATATAATCAAGTACGACTCACTGCACCGAGACGCAAAATGAAACCCATACGCATTTTATTCGCAATCGCCATCCTGGCCTTGACGGGATGTGCTTCAACGCAGGCAAACAATCCCGCCGACCCGCTGGAACCGCTGAACCGTGGCGTGTATCAATTCAACGACACCCTGGACAAGGCCATCACCAAACCGGTCGCACAAGGTTACAACAAAGTCATGCCGGAAACAGGCAAGATTATGGTGGCAAATTTTTTCTCCAATCTGGATGATGTGGTCGTTACCGCAAACGACTTGCTGCAATTCAAACTGACTCAGGCGGCCTCGGACGGCTCGCGCTTCCTGTTCAACTCCACCTTCGGCGTGTTCGGACTATTCAATGTCACCTCCAGACTGGAAAAACACAACGAAGACTTCGGCCAGACACTCGGTTATTGGGGTGTTGCCAGCGGCCCCTATCTGGTCGTGCCCATATTGGGGCCCAGCACCCTGCGCGACAGCATTGGAGATATAGGCGACAGCCAGGTAAGCCTGCTGGCCCGCGTCCCTCATGTACGTACCCGCAACCAGCTGTATCTGCTCAAGGCCGTCAAACGCCGCGCGCAATTGCTCACTCAGGAAAGCGTACTGGAGGGGGCGATGATAGACCGCTATGCATTTATCCGTGACGCCTACTTACAGCGCCGTCAAAATTTCGTATATGACGGCAACCCTCCGCATGAGGATTATGACGAGGAGGAATCGGATTTTGAATACCGTCCGGACGCGCCTGCGATGCCAGTGACCGGCGACGCGGTCGAGCCGGTTGTTGCACCGACGGTGACGGACTCAGCGCCATCGTTGCCCGCCACTCAAGATCACAACACGCACAAGCATTGAAACTCGCCCGATAACAAGGCCGTGGCGTAATCCCGGCCTTGTTCATTTTCACCCGCAGTCACGCGGATAAACGGCACAGATAACTGAAAATCTGCAAAAAACTGTGTAATCTGCACGCCTGATCACCGCAATCATATTGAGAGCAGTCCTCCACGCCAGATTGAGCCACTGATGAAACGTGCCGCCGAAACGATATCAGACGAACGAACCGCCCGACTGGTGATCGAGACGGGCCGGGCATTTTGCTCCGGTGTCTGGACAATGCGGGGAATCGCACAGCTCGAACAACAATTGGAAGAAACTGTCTGGCCTGATTCAGAAGACCTGCTATTTGATTGTTCGGCACTTTCCGCACTGGATACCACAGGTGCATGGTTGCTGCACCGAACGGTTCGCACGCTGGAACAAGGCGGGCGGCACGTGACGATTACCCATTTGCGACCCGAATTCAGCACCTTGATGCAGTTGATTGCTTCCTGCGCAATGGCGTCCAAATCCCCACCGCAAGTCCCGCCCAACTTTCTGACACGCGTTGGCCTGCAAGCCTGGCAGAGTCTGCAAGGCATGCATGGCATGCTTGCGTTTATCGGCGAAACCGCGATCATCCTGCTGCGCTCGCTGATGCAACCGCGCCGCATCCGCTGGCGTCCCATACTCCACAACCTCCAGAGCGCCGGATTTGAGGCGCTGCCCATCGTAGGTCTGCTTTCCTTCCTGATGGGGCTGGTCATCGCCTATCAGGGTGCAGATCAGCTGCAACGCTTCGGGGCAAATATCTTCATTGCCGATCTGGTCGGGCTTTCCATGCTGCGCGAACTCTCCCCGCTGATGACCGCCATCATCGTCGCCGGGCGCTCCGGTTCCGCCTATGCGGCGCAAATCGGCACCATGAAAGTGACCGAAGAGATCGATGCGCTGCGCACCACCGGCGTCGGGCCGACTGAATTGCTGGTGCTGCCCAAGCTGCTGGCGCTGGTCATTGCCCTGCCGCTACTCACGGTTTATGCCGATGTCACCGGGATACTCGGCGGCATGATCATGGCGAATTCCAAACTGGATGTCGGCTTCGACGTTTTTCTCAACCGTCTCGGCGACGCGGTCAGCTTATCCTCCTTTCTGACCGGTATCGGCAAGGCCCCGGTATTTGCCGCCATCATCGCGCTGGTCGGATGTTATCAGGGGTTCAGGGTGACAGGCAGCGCCGACAGTGTCGGGCGACAAACCACCGTGAGCGTGGTGCAATCCATTTTTCTGGTCATTCTGGCCGACGCGCTGTTCTCCATCGTATTCAACTGGCTGAAAATATGAGTGCCGCCCCCGAAGCCACTGACGGAGCGGTTATCGATGTCCGTAATCTGCACACCCGTTTCGGCCAGAACATCGTGCATAACAATATCAGCCTGACTGTGCATCCGGGCGAAATTTTCGCGCTGGTAGGAGGCAGCGGCTGCGGCAAATCCACGCTGCTGCGCACTATCCTGCTGCTGCAACAACCGGCATCCGGCTCGATCCGGGTATTCGGACGGGAAGTGCTGGGCTTGAATGACGAGCAGGCCCTGCCGCTACGCCGTCGCTTCGGCGTGATGTTCGAGCGCGGCGCCCTGTTCAGCGCACTGACGGTAGCCGAAAATGTCAGCATGGTATTACGCGAGCATACGGCTCTCAGTGCCGATTTAATCGCCGAGGTTGCCGCCCTGAAGATCGCCCTCACCGGCTTACCCCCGGACGCGGGCAATAAGTATCCGAGCGAATTGAGCGGCGGAATGCGTAAACGGGCGGCCCTGGCCCGCGCCATCGCACTCGACCCGGAACTGCTTTTTCTCGACGAACCCACCGCCGGTCTCGATCCGCTGAGTGCTGCCGGTATAGATGAGCTGGTGCGGAGCTTGCGCGATGCGCTCGGATTGACCATTATGCTGGTCACGCACGACCTTGACTTGTTGTGGCGTGTGGCAGACCGGGTCGCCGTGCTGGGCGAGGGACATATTTTGGGGATGGGCACCATGACGGAGCTTGCAAAAATGGACCATCCGATTATCAGGGAATATTTTTACGGGCCGCGCGGAAGAGCCGCGAGTGAGCAGGCATGGAAGAAAAAGTAAATTTTGCCGTCGTTGGCATCTTTGTGCTGGTTTTGAGCGCAGCACTGATAGGCGGCGTGCTGTGGTTCGGCAGCGGGCAATCCTACCGCACGGTTTACGATGTCTATCTGACCTACATGAACGAATCCGTATCAGGTCTGAATCTCAACGCGCCCGTGCGCTACCGGGGTGTTGAAGTCGGGCGCGTGCAACAAATCACCCTCGCGCCGGACAATGTCGAACAGGTGCAATTGACACTGGGCATAGAGCGCGGCACGCCGATCAAGGTAAATACCGTGGCGGTACTCCAGACACATGGATTGACCGGTTTGACCTTTGTCGAACTGACTGGCGGCAGCCGCGATGCGCCCGCGCTGAAAACGCAGCAAGGCGAAAAGTTTCCGGTAATCAAGACCAAACCGTCGCTGATGACACGGCTGGATACTTCGGTATCAAGCATGCTCGCCAATCTGAACCGGACTTCCGAAAATATCAACGCTTTGCTGGATGAAGATAACCGTCGGGCTATCAAGCATACGCTGGCGGATATTGAGATTTTATCGCACACCCTGGCGGCACGACAGACAACCATCGATTCCAGCCTGAGCAATGCGGCACGCACCCTGGAAAATACCGCACGCCTGACCGGCGAACTGCCGCAACTCGCCCTCCGCATACAGCGCAGCGCCGATGCCTTCGATCACATGTCTAACGAGGTTGCACTGGCGGGCGCAAGCACGCGTGCCACGATGAACAGCACCCAGCAATTTACCAGCGAAACCCTGCCGGAGATACGCCTGCTGGTCGTGGAATTACGTGAACTGACTCACTCGTTGCGGCGTTTTAGCGGCGAACTTGAACAGAATCCCGGTGTGCTGCTACACGGTAAAGCGGCCGCAAAACGCGGCCCTGGCGAATAAATATTTTCAAAAACATTTGATATGCCTGGAGGCAAGCAACGATGAACTACCGGATAGCACTCTTACTCGCCACCCTGCTCACCGCTTGCGGCGGCTTGCAGGCGCCGCGTGTGGAAAGCGCACGCCTCTACGTGCTCGATGCCCGACCGGTCATCAGCGTAGCTCAACCCAAAAACGATCAGGTGCTGGCTATCAGCATGCCCGACGCATGGCCTGGATTCGACACTCCGCAAATGGCTTATATGCAGCATCCCCTGACACTGGAGTATTTTGCGACCCACCGCTGGGCCGACACCCCTGCGCACCTGCTGAAGCCATTGCTGGCACAGTCTCTGGAGCCGCTCTTTCGTGCCGTTATAACATCACCCGGCCTGATTCCGGCCGATCTCAGGCTGGATACCGAACTGATCCGGCTGCAACAGGATTTCACCACCCGCCCGAGCCGGATACAGCTAGGCTTGCGCGCGCAATTGATAGACGTAAAAAACAAGCGGGTCATCGCCGTAAAACTATTCGATGAATCCGAAAATGCTGCCAGCGATGATGCCTACGGCGGGGTCATCGCCGCCAATCGCGCATTGCAGCGCGTCCTGGGGCAACTGGCCGAGTTTTGCCTTAACGAGTCGCGCAACAAATAATCAGGCCAGTGTAAGATACGATCCGCCGGATTGGTTTATTTATTCAACTCATCACTCGAAGGATCATCATGCAAACAGCTAGCAGCAACGATACCGATACATTCGAAGCAGAAGTGCGTAGCGCCGTCGAACAGGGCCATGATGTGCAGGAGATGATAAGGCAGCTTACCTTGCGCAAAATCAGCGCACGCTCGCTGGAGATCGAATCCTTGCGGCAGATCGCCGCTGCCGTGCTGCGTGGCGCGCGCGCGGGCGCGCAGAAAGAATTGCACCAGACAGCGGCACAAACCGAAACCGCACGCACCCAGCTCAAACAGGCTGTCGCCGGACTGGATGTCGCATTAGCGCAGTTTGCCAGTGCCTCCAGACTCGCGGTAGAAGAAGCGACGTCCCGTGCACAGAAATTTTCCAGCGAGGACCTCACCCGGGCGCGCACCGATCTGGAAGCGCTTGAGGCCATGTTTCTGGATACCCTGCAAACCTCCGCATCCAGTGCAAGGGACGCAGCAGGCGATATCCTGCATGATCTTGCCGCACACAGCCGCACCCACGGTTCCGCCGTCGGCGCACAAATCAAGGAATCACTAGCCGTCATTACGCACCAGCTTGGCGCAGCAGGGCGCACCCAGGTTGTAGCCGGCCTGCATCTGGCACAAGCCACCTCAGACCTGTTACGCCAGATTGCTTCCGGTGTGCTCACCGGCTTGGCCGATCACGTCAAACCCGGCAAGTATCAACCAACCCCGCTCCCGGAGGGAGAAGGATCGATCGCCCTTTCCCCACGAGTGGGTGAGAGCGAAGCGAGGGGGCTTTGAATAGGGGGAGGGCAGACTGATGTTGTTGCAGGCACTGGTGGCGGTACGTGATCTTTCACGCCTGCACGACATCGCCGCTATTCTGATCCGTTACGGTTTCGGTGACCTCGTCAGCCGCATGGGTCTGACTCATGCGCTGGAGCGCGCCGGAAAAGCATTGCACCGTGACAACGCGGCACAGTACGCTCACCTGCCCCCTCCCGTCAGGGTACGGCGGGCACTGGAAGAGATGGGGCCAACTTTCATCAAACTGGGCCAGGTACTCGCCACCCGCGTGGATTTGTTTGAACCTGAATGGATCGCCGAATTTGGCAAACTGCAGGATAACGCCCCGCCGGTTCCCTATGCCGACATCCGTCAACAGCTGACTGAAGACCTGGGCGCTGCACCCGAAGAAATATTCGCCTATTTCAATACTGAACCGCTGGCAGCCGCCTCCATTGCACAGGTGTACCGCGCCCGTCTCGAAGACGGCAGCGAGGTGATCGTCAAGGTGCGCCGCCCCGGCATCCGTCCTGTCATCGAAGCCGATCTGCGCTGGCTGATGCGATTAGCGGAGCTGGCCGAGGGAGAAAGCCCGGAATTGCGCAGTTTTTGCCCCAGCGAAGTGGTTCGGCAATTTTCCCTGTCACTGCGGCGCGAGCTGGATTTTTCCGTCGAATGCCGCAATGCCGAACATATCGCGCAAAATTTTGCCGACTATTCCACCCATGAGCAGTCTGGCAACGCCCAGAGCGCGGCACCCGAACCACCCCCCATTATCATTCCCCGCGTCTATTGGCAATGGACCGGCGAACGCGTGTGTGTGCAGGAATATATTGACGGTATCCCCGGGCGCCAGCTCCAGGCCGTCGATCAAGCCGGTCTGGACCGCAAGATACTTGCCCGGCTCGGTGCCAGCGCGGTACTGAAGATGATCGTTGAGGACGGTTTCTTCCATGCCGACCCGCACCCGGGCAACGTATTTTATTTGCCCGGCAACCGTATCGCCTTCATCGACTTCGGCATGGTGGGACGTCTGACCGAGGAACGCCGCGAACAGTTGATCCGCCTGCTGCTGGGTCTGGTGCAGCATGAACCCAAACGCATAATGGACGTAATGCTCGACTGGACCGGCGAGGGCGTACTGGATGAACCGGGGCTTGCGCTGGAAATCCAGACCTTCCTCGATCAATACCACGGCTTATCGTTAAAACAGCTCAGTCTGGGTGCCATGCTCTCCGATCTGGTGGGCATCCTGCGCCAGCACCATCTGTCACTTCCGGCCGATCTGGCGCTGCTGGTCAAGGCCTTCATTTCTCTGGAAGGAATGGGGCGCGAGCTCGATCCCGACTTCGATATCGCCGGCCAGGCGATGCCTATGCTGGAACAGTCGCTGCGCGCACGTTATACGCCAGCCGCAATTTTCAAACGCGGCAGCCGGGCGGTTGTTGAGGCACTGTCGCTTATTTCCAGCCTGCCGCATGACCTGTCCCGGCTATTACGCGCCGCCCGTCGCGGCCGACTGGAAATTCACATTGATGTCACCCACCTGAAACATGTCGGCAACCAGCTGGACGGAGCCGCCAACCGGATGACGGTCGGCATCGTGGTCGCCGCGCTCATCGTCGGCTCATCCATAGTGATGACCGTACCCGGCGGCCCCAGCCTGTTTGGCCTGCCGTTCTTTGGCCTGTTCGGCTTTCTCTGCGCGATGTTCGGCGGCCTGTGGCTGATACTGTCAATCTGGAAGAGCAACCGCGCCGACCGGGAATAAAATTCATTTTTTGCGAGCATCCGCTACGCGGATTGCCTGCTTACCCCGCTTGGGCAAATCGCGGTGTCGCGTGCTCGCTCATTCCTCGCCTATCCTATGGATATGTCTCGTCATTCGCTGTGCTGCTCCTTGCGCTTCATCCCAAAATTCTGAATTTTAAATGTTTCCAGGGACGTTAGCGGCTGGCGCGCAGCGCGGCGATACGCTCTTCCAGGGGAGGATGGGTCATGAACAAACGGCTCATTCCACCGCCGCCGGAAATGCCGGATGCGGCCATTTCCTTGGGCAGGGAAGCTTGCTCATGGTTGACTTTCAATCGTTCCAGAGCGGCAATCATTTTTTCACGACCGGCCAGCGCAGCACCACCCGCATCGGCACGGAATTCGCGTTGACGCGAAAACCACATCACAATGACGCTGGCCAGCACGCCCAACACCAGTTGCGCGACCATTTCGGCGATGAATGAACCGATGCCGGGACCGCGTTGTTCTCCATCCTTGCGCAACAGGGAATCCACAAATATTCCGAACAGTTTGGAGAAGAACACCACGAAGGTATTCACCACACCCTGTATCAGCGCCAGCGTAACCATGTCACCGTTGGCGACGTGGCTGATCTCGTGCGCCAGCACCGCTTCGGTTTCATCGCGGCTCATGCCGTGCAACAAACCGGTGCTCACGGCCACCAGGGCATCGTTCTTATTCCATCCGGTGGCAAACGCATTCACATCCGGCGCATCGTAGATCGCCACTTCCGGCATGCCGATACCGGCGGCTTGTGCCTGACGGCGGACCGTTTCGACCAGCCAGCGCTCAGTCGGGTCAGACGGTGTGCTGATAACCTGTGCATTCACCATACGCTTGGCCGACCACTTGGACATGAACAGGGAGATGATGGAACCGGCAAAACCGATAACCAGCGAAATCACCATCAGCGCGTTGAAATTGATTGCGCCACTCTCGTCCAGCACGCGATCCACGCCCAGCAGGCGCAGGGTAATGTTGATGACAAAAACAACCGCCAGATTGGTCAGAATAAACAGAAAAATTCGTTTCATGACGCTATGTTCTCCAAAGACTAACGGGCATGGCAAATTGCCACCCTAAATAATGAAACTCGTCATGCCCGTTTCCCCCTTTCCAACTTTCCCCCGCAAGCGAGGGAAAGGGCAAACGAATCGCTACGCGAGTTTCAGGTTAAATTCACGCCGCACAGGTTTGTGCAGCAGTTGAGCTACAGCGAGCCAGATGGGGCTTATCCCCCCAGTTTTCAAGAGCGTTTAGTCAGCGTGCCCGCAAGAAAGTTTCATGTTCTTGCAATATGCAGCCAATACCGCTAGGCTTGCCCCGGAAGAACCATAGGACAAACCCGGATTTACCATGGCCGAACGCTATACCCACACAGCTATTTTGCTGCACTGGCTCATCGCCTTGCTGATATTTACCGCCTTCCCTCTGGGCGTATACATGCACGAACTGCCGTTCTCACCCGACAAACTCAGGCTTTACAGCTGGCACAAATGGATAGGCGTCAGCCTCTTCCTGCTGGCCATCGTGCGCCTGACCTGGCGCACCACCCATCGTCCACCGGCACTACCCGATGCGATGGCCAACTGGGAAAAGCTGGCCGCCCATGCAGTCCATTTCTCCCTGTATGTGCTGATCATTATCATCCCGCTTTCCGGCTGGCTGATGAGCTCCGCCAAGGGCGTTCAGACCGTCTGGCTGGGTGTGCTGCCGCTGCCCGACCTGCTAAACAAAAACAAGGAACTGGGTGATTTACTCAAAGAAGTGCATGAAATCCTGAACTTTATGATGCTGGGTCTGATACTTGCCCATGTCGGTGCTGCACTCAAACACCATTTCATCGAACGCGACAACATACTGTCCCGCATGCTGCCCATGCTCAGGAAAAAATCATGAAGCACTGGCTATTGCCTGTCCTGCTGTTGTGTTTTTCGTCGGCGACAGCCGAAGAATTCAACACCTTGCGCCCGCAGCAAAGCAACGTCACCTTCGTTTCCAAACAGATGGGGGTGCCGGTAGCGGGCAGTTTCAATAAATTTTCTGCTGATATTTCGGTAAATCCGGCCAAACCGGAAACGGGAAGCGCACGCGTCAGCATAGACCTTAACAGCATGGATGCGGGCAGCGCCGAAGCCAATGAAGAGCTGGGGGGCAGAAGCTGGTTCAACAGCAAACAACATCCTGTAGCCCGCTTTGTTTCCAGCCGGGTGACGCGTCTGGGCGATGAACGCTATGAGGCGCTCGGCAACATGACCATCAAAGGGAAAACGCTGCCTGTGAAGGCGCCATTCACGCTCAAACGGGTGGGCGGCGCAGTGGTCGTCGATGGCGCGTTTGCTATCAAACGACTGGACTACGGCATAGGAACAGGCATCTGGGCGGACACCAGCGTAGTCGCAGACGAAGTAAAAATCACTTTCCACTTTACTGTAGGCAAACCCCGTTAACCACCACATCACAACCTATCCCTCAACCCAGGAGACAAACATGAACAAAGCATTAGCTCTCATCCTCGCCTCGCTGCTTGCTTCACCTGCGCTGGCTGCTGACCACTACACCGTGGATGCCACCCATACCTGGCCGACGTTCGAAATCAACCACCTCGGCTTTAGCACCCAGAGAGGCCGTTTTAACCAATCCAGCGGCAAGATCGAACTGGATATCGCCGCCAAAAAAGGCAGCGTGGAGCTCACCATACAGACCGATTCGCTCGACATGGGTTTCGAAAAATGGGATCAGCACATGAAGGCCGAAGGGTTTTTTGATACTGAAATTCATCCCACCATGCACTTCGTTTCGAAAAAACTGCGCTTCAAAGGCGACAAGGTCATCGCAGCCGAAGGGGACTTTACCCTGCTGGGTGTGACCAAACCCTTGACACTCACGGTCAGCAATTTCCGTTGCGCCCCGCACCCGATGAATAAAAAGCCGACCTGCGGCGCAGACATCAGCGCCACCCTAAAACGTTCCGATTTCGGTATGACCAAGTACGTCCCGGCAATCAGCGATAAGGTCAAAATCATGGTGCCTCTGGAGGCGACCCTGGACTGAGTCAGTACAGATTCCGGCTTGCCTGATCATTGAGCAACAGCATTAAATCATCCGACCCGATGCTGTTTGTTTTATTATTCTCACGGATACTTAATAACACTTAAACAGGCTCACTACGCCCGCGATGCCACTTGCTCTCAATCAAAGTATGCAACCACCCCAAGTCGAACCTATCGCCGGATTCATCAATCGCAAGGATTGTTTTGCCGAGATTGCCCAACTGGCAACGCTGGCCACGCCCGATCGTCCGCTTGCCGTTATCTGGATTGCGCTGGACCGATTCAAACAGGTCAATGAATCTTTCGGGCACCGCGGCGGTGATGTGGTTATCGCTCAGCTGTGCCAACGCCTGCGTAACAGGACAGGAACACGGGGAATATGGTGCCGAATGGCGGGTGACGAATTTGTCTGTCTGGTCTCCGATTATAATTTCGATCAGATTCAACAACTCGCCGCTGATTTGCTGCATGAGATTGAGAGCCCCCTGCCCATAGGGGGACTGCTGCTGCATCCCTCCGCCAGTCTGGGTATCGCCATTCTTGAAGAAAGCGAACGCCCCTCGCTCTGTCTGCAACGTGCCGACCGTGCGATGAACACATCCAAACGGGCAGGCGGCGGTCGCATCATCACTTCAGGCTCCGAGCCGATGCCGGGGCGGCTGGGCGTACTGCTGGCGCGCCACGAACTTGAACTGGAAAGCAAGCTGCACCTCGCACTGAACCACGGCGGCCTGAACCTGCATTACCAGCCCTGTGTGGATACCGACGGTCAGATTATCTCCGTCGAGGCACTGATGCGCTGCCCTGCACACCATATTTTTCCAGGCGAATTCATCCCGATTGCCGAAAAAACCGGCTTGATCATCCGTCTGGGCGAATGGAGCCTGCTGGAAGGCGCGCGCTTTGCAAAACATCTGTCTGTTACCGGGCAGCGCACCGTCGTATCCATCAATGTGTCACGCGCGCAGTTCATCGCACCGAATTTTTCGCAAACACTCCATGCCGCACTGCTGTGCGCTGACGTGGATCCGGAACTCATCGAGCTGGAGCTCACCGAATCGCTGTTCATGGATAACTCCAGACTGGTACAGGCGAATTTGCGTGCCGCGCTTGATACCGGCGTGAAAATTGCCATTGATGATTTCGGCACGGGCTATTCGTGCCTGGCCACGCTGAAAGACATTACCGCCAGTAAACTCAAGCTGGATCGCGCCTTTGTCGTCGCACTCCCGCAGGACAGGCGCGCATTTGCCGTCGTCAAGGCAATCGCGCAGCTAGGCCATGATCTGGGCATGCGGGTAGTAGCTGAAGGCGTTGAAAATCAGCAACAACTCGACGCCCTGCGCGATGCGGGCGTGCATACCATACAGGGATATTTTTACGCCCGGCCCATGCCTGAAAACGAACTCATGGCCTGGCTGCAAAAACAGAAGAAAACAACATGACTGAAACCCCCACCCCCTCCTCGGTTGAAGCGCAATTGGAAAGCTCGTTGCTGAAAATCGGCATTCCGCCCCGACCTGTCATCCTGGACAGGATTAGCGCTGAAATGCACACCAACGAACCCGATTTCAACCAGCTGGCACGCATCATCGCAGCAGATGTGGCGCTTTCAGCCAGCCTGATCAACATCACCAACTCGCCCTACTTCGGCTTTCGCGGCCGCGTAAACTCACCCAGGGAAGCCCTGATGATGCTAGGGCTTAATGTCGCCAGCAAAGCGATTGCAGGCATCGTGATGCGCAAGGCTTTCCCAAAATCACCGCAACTCGAACGCTTCTGGGATGCATCGGCTCGCATCGCCCGTCTTTCCGGCTGGCTGGCACAGCGGGTCACCAAAGGCACACTACGGGCAGACGACGCCTACACCTTCGGACTGTTTCGCGATTGCGGCATCCCCATATTGCTGGCCCGCTTTCCCGGCTATTTTGACATTCTGACCGAGGCCAACCATGAAGTCAGCCGCAGCTTCACCTCAGTCGAGGAAGCCGCCTTACCCGCCAATCACGCCGCCGTAGGTTATATGCTGGCGCAAAGCTGGTGGTTGCCCGATGAAACCATCCTGTCTATCCGTCATCATCACGATGTCGAGATTCTTGATACGCCATCCATCCCGCCCACGCTGCACAGCCGCTATTTAATTGCCGTTGCCCAACTGGCCGAGTATCTGTTGCAGCAACATTCAGGGCTCAGTTTCACACAGGAATGGGACAAACTCGGTTCGGCCTGCCTGCGCCTGCTCAATCTCAGCGAGGAAGATGTCACCCAAATTCTCGCGGAAGCCAGCGACATCATCGAAGCAGAAGACTGAGCGTGTAAAAAACCGGGCCTACGGAAGTGATTGTTGCAGATACAACTGTTCCACTTTTGCGCGTGCCCACGGCGTTCTGCGCAAAAACTTCAGGCTGGATTTAACGCTGGGGTCATGACTGAAACAGCGTATCGGCACAGCGGCAGCCATGGCCTCCCAGCCCAGGCTTACAGACAGCTGCGTGACGATCGCTTCGAGGGTGATGCCATCAAGCGTGGGGCGGCTTGCAGATTTATTCGGAGTTTCCATAGCGGCATTTTACAGCTGTAAGCCTGCTTTGAGCGTTTACAATGGAGTTCCTGATTAACAAAATTTATTTTCATGACCGAATCCGTCCGTCTTGCCAAGCGTCTTATCGAATTAATCGCCTGCTCTCGCCGCGAAGCTGAACTTTATATTACAGGGGGCTGGGTAAGCGTCGATGGGCAGGTAGTAGAGGAACCGCAATTCATGATGTCCGAGCAGCGCGTCGAACTGCATCCGGACGCCTGTTGCACCCCGGTTGAGCCAGTGACGCTGTTATTCTGCCAACCGTCCGGCACGGACACCGGGCATACGCAGATTTGCGCTGACACGCATGCAGCCGATGACCACTCCGGCATCCAACTGCTCAAACAACACTTTTTCAAACTGACGCCATGCGCACCGTTAGAGCGGAATGCGTGCGGCCTGCAGGTATTTACTCAAGACTGGCGGGTGATGCGCAAGCTGACCGACGATGCGGCCACTCTGGAACAGGAATATATCGTTGAGGTTGCGGGTGAACTTTCCCCGGGCGGGCTCACGTTGCTCAACCACGGACTCAAATTTAACGGCCGCCCACTCGCGCCGGTCAAAGTCAGCTGGCAGAACGAAACCCGCTTGCGTTTTGCGCTCAAGGGCGTCGTACCCGGACAGATCGCACACGCTTGCCAGGCTGTCGGGCTACAGGTGCTGAACATGAAACGCATCCGGATCGGGCGAGTCGCCATGGCCAAACTGCCGTCCGGGCAGTGGCGTTATCTGATGCCGCATGAGCGGTTCTAACGTGCATGGAAAAGCGACCACCCCTGATAATGAAACTCGCCATGCCCGTTGCCCCCTTTCCAATTGCCCCCTCGCTACGCTCTCCCCCACGCAAGCGAGGGAAAGGGCAAACGAATCGCTACGCGAGTTTCATACGTTAAGCCCCACATCCCTGACATGCACGCCAAACCACCGCCAAATTATCTGGCTGGCTATCCTGCAGCGCTGACAGAGCAGGTACAGCAACTGATCGCTCAGGGGAAACTGGCTGACCGGCTGCTGCAAAAGTATCCGGCGGCGCATGGCGTGCGCACCGACCGTGCGCTCTACGACTATGTGCTGGCAGCAAAAAACACTTATCTGCGCAACACCGGGCAGCTGAGCAAAGTAATATTCGACAGCACGCTGCATGTCGAGCGCAATGCGCTGGGAATGCACACCCGTATTCCGCGTACCCAAGGCTCCAGACTCAAGACCCATCGTGAGATTCGCGTCGCAACCGTGTTCAAGGAGATGCCGCCTGAATTCCTGCGCATGATCGTGGTTCACGAACTTGCGCATCTCAAGGAGCGCGAGCACAACAAAGCCTTTTATCAGTTATGTCTGAATATGGAAGCTGAGTATCACCAACTGGAATTTGATCTCAGGACTTACCTCACTTATCTCGATTCAGCCGGGCAGCCGCTCTGGTAGCAGACACTTGCTGTTGCATTAGATGGCTGATGCTCATATCATGCCATTCTGTCTTTAAAATGTCATTGAGGGCATTGATGTCACAAATATCCGTACAAGTCTCGCAAGGCGGCAGGATTGTCATTCCGGCAGAAATTCGCCTGAAGATGGGGGTGAATATCGGTGATCAGGTTTTATTGAGCTGGTCGGATGAGGTGCAAGAACTGCGCATCGCCACCCGCAAACAGCGATTGCAAAACGCCCTAAGTCTGGTCAAACAGTACGCAATGCCCTCCGACTCTGTTGTTGATTTGTTTATCAACGAACGGCGACAGGCCGCAGCCGATGAGTAAAATCGTACTGGATACTTCCGCTGTATTGGCCTGGCTATTTCAGGAAAATGGAGCCGATAAGGTCTTCCCGATTTTAGAAGCCGGTTCAGGTGTCATCTCAAGCGTGAATTACGCCGAACTGGTTGGCAAGTTGGTTGATCAGGGAATGCCTGCGGAAATTATCCGCGAGACCTTGTTCGATCTGGAACTGGAGGTCGTTGATTACGACGAAGCACAGGCATTTGAAACGGGCGTGCTGCGCACCGTCAGCAAGGCTTTCGGCCTGTCGCTGGGTGATCGCGCCTGCATATCATTAGGTATCATCAGAAAACTACCGGTACTGACGGCTGACCGTGTCTGGTTGAATGTCTCCGTGCCGACGGAAGTACGCTCGATTCGAGGCTAATCCCGCCGCTGCGCCTACCTTCGGCGGTGCACTGGGGTGGTGCGCACAGCACGAAATTAAGTCGGATTTGGATAGGTGAATTTTGCGTTCCCAGCGACGGCTTCAGTGCAGGTGGTCAACAAGGATGAATAATTGCTGTGTGCCATCAGCGGATGGTCGCGGATGTTCTTCCATATATGGTTTTCAAATTGATTAGGTCAGATTAGGCATCGCAATAGTGAAAAATCGTTGGCATTCCTTGTCGGAATTTTTCGCCGCTAACGCATGAAAGAATTATTGACGCCCTTGGTTTTTTATGGCAACCTGCGCCATATTATGAAATCTCATCTCGCATTCCACGACAAAGCTGTTTACCCTGATGGTTCAATCATTGAAATGACGATATTGGAATTGTCGGGGTCTGTTGCCGGTAGTAGGCACATGCTGAAATACAGCTTGTTTTATGGCTCACCCGGAACACGCATCGTTGGCTATGACAACGAACGTGGCAAAGGTGACCACAAACACATTGGCGAAGATGAAGAGGCCTATTTATTTACGACAGTCGAACAACTTGTCGCAGATTTTCTGAGTGATGTTGCCAGGGAAAGGAGCAAAGAATGAACGAAGTTAAATTGCATGTTGGTGATATTGATGACATGGGAAAGCGTTTCATTGACGCTTGGAAACGATTAGAAAATGGCCAGAAAGTGGAAGAACGCCACCTGTCTTTTTTCAGCCTGGATGCCATGATGGCGACCTTGTCACAAAAGCGACTGGAAATTCTGAAGCACCTGCATCGTCATCAAGAAAAAAATGTGGCTACTTTGGCGCGCGTTCTTAATCGTGATTACAAAAGAGTTCATACCGATGTGGAAGCGCTTGCTGCAGCTGGATTGATTAAACGGGATGCTCAAGGGATTAGGACACTATATGATTCTGTTCAGGCAACAGTTAGCTTGAATTGAATTGCACTGGCATACACCAAAATTCTGATTGCTGTGAATTGCCTGCGCCCTGAACCCAGCAAATTCCACGGCAGGCAGTTTGCAGAGCCGAGCATCTCCAGGGTGCCAAAACCTGACTTCCAACCGACATTAAGTTCAGCTTCCGCTGTGCGTTTATAAGCAGCCACTCAGAATACGTTAGCGTATTTCACGGGCTGGTTTATCGCGCAAGCCAGTGCGTTTGACCGCCTGTTGGATATCAGCCAGTAAGTTGTCAGCTTGATAACGAATATCTTGTACGCATCTTGAGACTACAATTTGATAGGCGTTTTCAATGCGTGCCAGAATCTCCGCTACGTCGCGATTGTTGAGTCCCAGCCGATTGCCATAGCCGATAAGATCTTCATCGTTCGGAAACGTTTTGCTCTTGTTAATTTTCAAAGCCATCGAGCCGTCCAGTTCGGGATAAACATCTGTGCAAACCACGTCATAGACGGGAGCGAGTCGCCTGGATGCTGCCGGATGTTCGTAGAGCATGCCAAAGTTTTTCAGGTGTGCATCGCCATCGCGCAACCAGCAGGAAAGCACTACTCGTTCAAAAAGTTTTCTTAGTTGTGCGACGCTATCCTCGCCGGCATACTTTTCGACGGCTTGTGCAATCATTTCGTAGCTGCCTTCATATTTTCGCTCTGCTGATCGTCCAGTCAATACGGCCATATCCTCAAACCCCAAAGGCGTGCCATCCGGCATTCTATCGAAGCGCGACATGATGAATAACAACCCGTCGTCAGACAGCCAGAACTGGGGTACATCAAAACCCGCTTCACGGGCGACAGACATACAAAAGAACTCATTGCGCGCCAGGCCCGGATAGTCACTTCCCTCGGCTTTCACAATCACTGTTTTCAGCGGCACAGCCGTATGTTCTGCAAGATAGTCAGCAGCACCATCGGCAGCAATCGGCACCAGTGCTTTGGGTTGAACGCCGGAGATGCCGGAGCCCAAGGCATACAAATCCACCAGACGCGCAAAAAGCGTCCTGGAAGGGGAGGACAGTAAATCGTCCAGACGCTCACCTGCGCTCTGCGGAAAATTCTCATTAGGCATCGCATACGTCAAGCGTCCAATTTGATTGCCACCAGCCAGAAACAGCAGAAGCATGTCACTCGGTGCACCCAAGCGTTTCAACCGTTCCTCAATGATGTAACGAAGATATCCTTCCGGGCGATTCATCGCAAATATCCCCATTAAATCACCGCTCGCATAGCTTTCTTCACGCACAGGCATCACCAGCGACACAGCGGCCTCGTCCTTCACTGGGTTGTAGTTGAAGACGTATCGGCTTTTTTTGGTCAGCAGCCCACTCACCCCTTGTGGCGTATGTATTTCGAGCTGGTGAATTTTATTGAACAACTTCTCGATATCAAAGGGCTGGGGCGAGTTCATTCGTCGTCCTTAAAGGTTGCAGCGAGCTCTTCGAATATCACGGTGTCCTTCGGGCGTAAAACCAGTTCATAGCCCAAACTGTTCACCAGCTTGCACAGCTCTTTCACGCCCACGTTCTCGGCACCCTCGGCATTGGTAATGGTGCGGCGCGAGACTTCTGCGCGATCAGAGAGTGTCTGCTGACTTATTTTCCGTCCACGACGGAGAGTTTTAAGTTCGGCAGCCAGTCGCTCCAGATTAGTGATTGGATGGATAAGGATTTGTTTGCGCGTTTTCATGCGCAAATTATACATCGATAAATATTTTTGCGCATAATATTGCGCTATAAGTTAATTTCTTTCCGGTTCGAGTGTGTAAGAAATTTTGAGTAATTAACCGCTTTGAACGACTGCCGTCAGTAAATCCGTCCAGCTGCAACGGGTCGATTGAAAAACTTCGCCGCATTGAATTGGATCCCAGAAAGCGGCTCGTCGCGAGCGACGGCAGGTCTCGGTTGCCGCATGTCATGAGCGACTGCATTCGGGCGATGCGCTTATGAGGTTAAATTGTCGTAATGGGTCGTGGACGCCAGCACGAATTGTGATGTGCGTCATGAGTTTCACCCCCACCCCCTGTGCGCCGCCATACCCCTCTCTCCTAACGCTCTCCCGCAAGCATGAGAGAGGAGCATGCTCTCGCTATGCGAGTATTGCTACAGCGCCCTTACCTTGACCGTCTTGCCCTTAACCTTGCCGGCGGATAATCTGCGCACCGCTTCATTGGCAATGTCACGCACCACCGCCACATAGGTCGAGAAATCGGTCACGGTGATCTTGCCGACCTGTTCGCGGGTAAAACCTGCATCACCGGTGAGCGCACCCAGCACATCGCCGGGACGAATTTTTTCCTTGCGCCCGCCTAATATCTGCAAAGTCACCATAGGCGGCACCAGCGGCGCTTCAACCTCGTCCTTTAACTCCGCAATCTCATGCCATTCCGGTACGCTGCCCGTCATTTTCGCGATGCTGACGATGCGTTGGCGGTCGGATGGGCCGCACAGACTCAGCGCCCAGCCGTTTTCACCTGCGCGCCCGGTTCGGCCAATGCGATGGACATGGACTTCAGGGTCGGGCGTAACATCGACGTTAATCACCGCTTCAAGCTGCGCAATATCTAATCCACGCGCAGCCACATCGGTCGCCACCAGCACCGAGCAACTGCGATTGGCAAACTGGATCAGCACCTGATCGCGTTCGCGCTGCTCCATATCGCCATTCAACGTCAGCGCATAAATCCCTTGCGCATGCAGCACTTCCAGCAGTGAACGGCACTGCTGCTTGGTGTTGCAAAAGGCCAGCGTACTCACCGGGCGGTAATGTTTAAGCAATGCGCCAACAGCCGCCAGACGCTCCTCGTTGGTCACTTCATAGAAGCGCTGGCGTATCTTGCCCGCGTCATGTTGCTCTTCCAGTTTCACTTCCTGCGGATTGCGCATGAACTGGCGTGCCAGTCGCGCGATGCCCTCGGGATAGGTTGCCGAAAACATCAGTGTCTGTCGATCGGTCGGACAGTGTTTCGCAACAAATGCGATGGCATCAACAAACCCCATGTCCAGCATGCGATCGGCCTCGTCCAGCACCAGCGTGTTGAGCGCGTTTAAGTCGAGCGTGCCGCGCTCCATATGATCCATGATGCGCCCCGGCGTGCCGACCACGATGTGCGCGCCGTGCTCCAGACTGGCGATCTGCGGGCGCATGGTGGAACCGCCGCACAGCGTCATGATCTTGATATTGTCTTCGGAGCGCGCCAGACGGCGGATTTCCTGTGTCACCTGATCGGCCAGTTCGCGCGTCGGGCACAGCACCATGGCCTGCACCGCAAAGCGGCGCGGATTTAATCGGGTCAACAGGGATAAGGCGAAAGCCGCCGTCTTGCCGCTGCCGGTCTTCGCCTGTGCGATCAGATCGTTGCCAGCCAGGGTAATCGGCAGACTGGCCGCCTGGATCGGTGTCATCGTCAGATAGCCCAGCTGCTGCAAGGTCGATTGCATGCCGGGTGAGAGCGGAAGTTCGTTGAAAGAGCGCGCGGCAGAATTTGCCGGGGCGTCGAATGGGTTTTGGATAGTATCGTTCATTTCGCGATTATCCCAGCTTGCGGCGCAACTTGCCGGTAATTGTTGTATGCCCTCGGATTTTTTAACATTGGCGGTCATTTTCAGGCACCTGAAAGGGGCTGAATATCGGCTTGACTACATAGCCGATCACCGTTCTCTTCCCGCCTGCTGAAACGCGCCAGTTACCGGCGACAGCAAATATTCCAGAATACTGCGCGTACCCAGATGTATCTCTGCTGTAACTTGCATCCCCGGTGTGAGCGTGTGGCGCACGCCATTGGCAATGAGTTGCTGTGTTTTGAGATCGATCAACGCGCGATAGGTAAAAGGCTGGCCGTTGCCGGGTTTGTTGTTGGGCATTCCAGTTTGTCCCGTGCCTTGCTGAGGATGGTCGCTGGCATCGGCGCTCAGGTTGGTGACTCGTCCGTCGATCATGCCATATTTCTGAAACGGATAGGTCGCCAGTTTGAGTTTGACGTGCTCGCCGATATGAATAAAACCGACGTCCTGATTACTGACCCATACTTCGGCACGCAGAATTTCATCATTGGGAACCAGCGTCATCAGGATAGTGCCGGGACTGATGACAGTGCCGACAGTATGCGTGGCAAGGTCTTTGACTGCGCCTTCCTGCGGTGCCTTAAGTTCGTGCAACCCACGACGATATTGTTGTTTAGCCAGTTCCTGTTCGAATTTCTCGAATTTGTCGCTGATATCGACGCGTTCGGCTTGCAGTTGGCGGCGGTAATCAGCGGTGATTTTGTCGATGCGCTCACTGCTTTGTTGCAGCGTGGCACGGGCTGCGGCGATGATGTATTGCTGCGATTTGAGATCTTGTTCCTTTTCGATACGCTCGCGGGTTTTATCGGTAGCAGACAATTGGCTGACGTAGCCGTCTTTGACCAGAACACGATAAGCGTCGTCCTGAGCGCGGTAGTGCGGCAGTATTTGCATCAGTTTGCTGCTGATGGCTTGCGCCGATGACAGCTCGCTTTGCGCCTTGTCGTGCAGGGCGCGTTCTTCCGCGAGCGCGGTTTCAAGTGCCTTGCGGTTGGCATGATATTGATTAAACGCCGGATTGAATAATTCCGGCGCTTCTTCTGTCAGGCGTTCAAAGGGCTTATTGGTCAGTTCTGCATCAATGCGCCGCAGAGTAATTTGCTTGCCCAGATAACCAGCTTTGATTTCATTGCCATCAGCATCGCTCAGTGTAGTGTCCATACGCATCAACACTTGTCCGGCTTTAACCCGTTGTCCTTCAGTGATCAGAATTTCACGGATGATGCCTTGCTCGGATGGTTGCACAATTTTGAGATAACTTTGCGGCAGGAGTTTTCCTTCGGCGCTGGCCACCACATCGAGCTTGCCGAAAACGGCCCAAACGATCAACACGCCAAACAGAATCAGCAGCGCATACAGCAGCGCACGGGCAAACGGCCTGGGTGGCTGCGCCTGAATGCGTAAAAGTCCGGGCGAGAAGTCGAGCGGGTCAACGCCTGTAAGTTTATTTTTTTGCATCTCACACCCTTGATGTGTTGTTTTCATGATCGCCTGTTCAGCATGCCGATCACGGATGACTCGCGTTCGCTTCAGGCATACCAAAGTTCAACACTTCGTCCATCTGCAACGCTTTGGGCAGCTGGTGGGTAATGAACAACATGGTGACTTTACCTTTGAGCTTATTGACCGTCCCGGCGAAGTGTTCGGCGGTGGCCTGATCCAGACTGCTGACGGCCTCGTCGAAGATCAGCACGCGCGGGCGCTTGAGCAGGGCGCGGGCGATGGCGATGCGCTGACGCTGTCCGCCTGACAGGCCGATACCGTTTTCACCGACAGCGGTCTGGTAGCCCTGCGGGAGTTGTTCGATGACGGCATGGATTTCAGCCATCTGGCAGGCACTGACGATTTCTTCAAAGCTGGCGTGGGGATTGGCCAGTTGCAGGTTGTCGTAGAGCGTACCGGAGAACAGCCGCGTCTCTTGCGGTACCACGCCAAAGTTGGCGCGCAATTCATTGGCGGCAAGATGACGGATGTCGTAGCCATCGAGCAGGATGCTGCCGTCATTGGGCCAGTAGAAGCCCTGTAACATCTTGACTAAGGTGCTCTTGCCACAGCCGGACGGCCCCATCAGCACGGTGAGCTTGCCGGGCATCAGGGTCAAATTGAGGTTACGGTACAAATAGGGCAGTGTTTCGTTGTAGCGGAAATTGACTTCGCGTAACTCGACCTTACCGCCAGTATTGCCGCGCGCACGGGTGGGCACCAGAGCATGCGGCTCAACGGGTGCATTCATCAGGTCGCCCAGCCGTTTGATGGCGATGTCGGCCTGCTGAAATTCCTGCCACAGACCGGCCAGTCGCAGCATGGGCTGGCTCATGCGTCCGGCGAACATTTGGAAGGCCACCAGCATACCGATGGTAAAGCCTTCATTTTTCATCACCAGCAAGGCGCCCACTACGAGTATGGATAAGGACATGATCTGTTCCAGCGCGTTGGCGGCGACGTTATAGCTGTTGGAGAGCTGGCGGGTAGCAAATCCTGCCGCAAGGTATTGGGCAAGGTTCTCGCCGTATTTCTGTTCCAGCACCGGTTCCATTTGCAACGATTTGACGGTTTCCATCCCCGCCACGTATTCGGTCACGAAGGCCTGATTCTTCGCACCCAGCAGAAATTGGTGGTCAAGCCGGGCACGGAAGGCAGGGGTCACGGCGAAGCTCAGCGCGGTGATCAGCGACAGCAGCAGCAACGCGATCAGAGTCAGTTGCCAGCTGTACCAGAACATCACGGCGATAAAGATAAACAAAAACGGCAGGTCGAGCAGCAAAGTCACCGTGGCGCCGGAGATAAATTCGCGCACCGTCTCCACACCGTGCAGGCGTGCCACCAATGTGCCGGTAGGTCGATGCTCGAAATAAGGCAACGGCAGGTGCAACAGGTGACGAAACACCTGACTGCCCAGCACGGCATCTATCCGGTTACCGGTGTGCAGCACGAAATACTGACGCAACCAGGTCATCGCGCTGCTGAACAACATAAACATCACCAGCCCGATGGCGATGGCGATGAGGGTGCTCTGGGTATGGTGCACGATAACCTTGTCGATGATGACCTGGGTGAACAACGGCGTGACCAGGCCGACCAGATGAATGGCGAGTGACGCGATCAGGATGTCGCGCCAGATACGTTCGTGTTTCAGAAGTTCGGGAATAAACCAGCGGAAACCGAACGGCGTATGACCATGTTTGCCCGTCTGCTCTGTCGAAGCGGTTTGCTCGGCTTCCAGATCAGTCGTGTTCTGAGTCGTCTCGCGTGCGACCAACAGGATGTCGGAACGAAAGTGCTGACTGAACTCGCTCAGCAAAATCGTCTCCGGTTGCTGGGCGCCTGCCCGGAAGAACAGCACACGCTCGGCATCGGCCTTAACCAGCAGCACAGGGGTGGCAGGTTTGGGTAGTACAGCAGCGGCATTGAATACTTCACCTGCCATTTCTGTTGAAGAAATAATTTCGGCCTCACGCACAAAGGCAACCACGGGAAATGGAATACGCTCCAGCGTAGCGATGCCTTCGTCGTCCAGTTCCATTTCGCCTACTTTGAAATCCAGCGCCTGCAAGGCGTTGAGCAGTGCGGTTCGCGAATACGGCGGCGGAAATTGCTGGCGTACCAGATGTGCGTCGAACGGCAGTCGGAATACGCGAGACAGGCTGCCGATCAGCCATAGCATGTCTTGCCTTGAATAATGCATTGATTTCCCTTGGGTAATTTAAGGCGGTGAACCTCTATCACAGAAGTTCACCGGTTTTATGTGGGTATCCGCTAATGCATGAAATTAAATGACTACTGTAATGTCGTCCCCCCACCCTGCAACGGATGCAGTGTCTGCGCTTGCGCACCGAATAACGGATCGTTCAGTACGGTTTGTGCCGACGCGAGATTCATGCCGGTGAAACTGCCGTTTATACCGTACTGGTGTGCCAGGTCGCCGCCCATCGCCGTGTTGTCGCTGCCGTTGAGGCGTGCGGCCAGCAGACTGTTGGTGGCGCTCCAGTGCATAAAAGTGGCACTGGTGCCGCGCACTTGGTCGAAGGCGTTGGCGATAGCGGTGAAGTCGAAGTTCTGCACCGCCCGATTCAGCAACGGGTCAGTGGAGGTTGCATCGAAACCTGCCATCGCATCGGCCATCACTTGCAGGTCAAGCACGCTCTTGTTGTTGGCAGCGGTGTTGTACCAGTTGGCGAGGGTGATTTGTTCTCCGCCACCCAGCTCCAGGATGAGGTCTTTGTTGACCTTGGATAGAGAGAGGTCGCTGTAGTTGATGCCTTTGCCCAGACTGAGGGTATTGTCGGTACCGATACCGCCATTGACCACATCCATGCCGTCACCCCGGTTAAAGGCAATAATATCGGCACCGTTGCCGGTGGTAATGGTGTCGTTGTCGGCGCCGCCAGCAAAGAATTCGTTGCTTGAATTCCCCGACAAGCTATCTGTTCCCGCACCGCCATTGAGCAGATTGCGCCCTCCGCTGTCGATCAGTAGATCGTTGCTGCCTGTGCCTTGCAGAATGTCGTTGCCGGCATAACCGAATGCAAAATTATCCAACACGGTGCCGTCGGCAAAGGCCAGCTTTTCGATCTTGTACAATGGGTTGGCGTAATAGTTGACAACGCGCAGCGTATCGCTTGTGCCGTTGACCTTGATGACCAGATCGTAGGTCGGCCAGCCGTTGCTGTTGATTTCCCGCACATAGGAAACTTGGGACGGGTTCAGACCAACCAGTTTGATGGTGTCAATACCGCCGTCGTAGTCGGTGATCTTGTCCTGGCCTGAGCCGATACCGAATAAGTAGGTGTCGTTGA
>JAUSLX010000169.1 GCA_030645775.1 Gallionella sp.
GCAACCCATCAGGTGAAAGCGCTAACACCAGTAACTGTTTGAAAATCTGCGTAAATCTGCATAATCTGCGGATTTAACTGAGGTTTTAAGGATAAAAATAATGGTGACAAGCCCACTTTATCACTGTTGCTATCCAAAACATAAGAATACAATTATATGGCGTGTTGCTTGTTCAGTTTAGCGCCCTGTTTATTGCGTTGCCGGCTCTTAATTCAGTCGTTTTTTTATTTGGAGAAACATAAAATGTTGAAGGTCATCGGGGGCTTTATCGCGGGGGTACTCGTTGTTGCAGTACTGAGCTACAACTTTATGGGAAGCCTGATGTTCAGGGAAATCCGCAGCCCGTTCGGGGTGGAGGAGACGGTTGCCCGCATCCAGCAGAACATCCAGAATACCGGCAACGGCTGGGCGCTGTCCGGCCTGCGCAATCCAGGTAAGGCGGTGGAAAACGACGGCGGCAACACTTTGCCGGTGATGATGATAGAAGCCTGCAGCACCCAATATTCCGGCCCCATACTCAAAGACGACTCGGTTCGCTTTCTGTCTATCCTGATGCCCTGCAAAATTTCCGTTTACAAGAAAAATGACGGCGTCACTTATATCGGCATGATGAATGCCGGGCTGATGGGCCAAATGTTTGGGCCCATGGTGGGTGAGATTATGGGGCATGTCGCAGAGGATCAGGAAAAATTCATCCAGTTTGATCCGAGCAAGCCCGCACCTGCGATGATCAAGGCTGCGCCAGGCGGCGGTGCAGGCGGTTCCGGCAGCGGCGCTGCGGGCGGTTGCTAGAGCGACCGTAAATGGTCAGTCTGTATCCACCCGTGATTGACAAAGGAGACATCATGTTACGAAGGATCAAAACCGCCCTGTCGGCGTTGGCAAGCTGCGCCATGCTGGCATCGCTGACCGCATTTGCCGCCCCAGCCAAACCTGATACCACGGCGACCACCCCGCAAGCGGTAGCCGATACCAGACAAAACAACACTTCCACTGCAGATCACAGCAAGTTCAAAGAGCTGGACAAGTCATTCAAGACAGGCCCGGAAGTCACTGAAGCCTGCCTGATCTGCCACACTGAAGCGGCCAAACAGGTACAGCACACCAAACACTGGACATGGGAGTCCGTTGATCCTAAGACAGGACAGAAACGGGGCAAGAAAAATATCATCAACAACTACTGCACCTCCCCGGTCTCCAACGAGAAGGATTGCATGGCCTGCCACGCGGGGTACGGCTGGAAAGACAGCAGCTTCGACTTCACTATAGAGAAGAACGTGGACTGTCTGGTGTGCCACGACACAACGGCTACTTACCGGAAATTGCCGGGCGATGCCGGTCACCCGGTTTATGAGCGCCGCGAATTTCCACCTAAATCAGGAAAATTTGTCGATCCCGCCGATCTAAAGAAAATAGCGCAAAGCATAGGCAAACCCAGTCGCAGCAACTGCGGCTCCTGCCACTTCTTCGGCGCGGGTGCCAACGGCGCCAAGCATGGCGATCTGGACAGTAGCCTGCAACATCCGGGCAAATATCTTGACGTACACATGGACGAGAAAGGGCTCAATTTCGCCTGCACAACCTGCCATGCCACATCGAGTCACGAGGTATCAGGCAGCCGCTACAACATGACAGCGGCCGCCAAAGGGCCGGCACACATCCGCGGCAATCCTGACAGCTCACCGGCTGCCTGCCAGTCTTGCCACGGCGATAAGCCCCACCCTGAAAACAAGACCGCGCTCAACCGGCACACGGCAAAAATAGCCTGCCAGACCTGCCACATCCCGGAGTACGCACGCAATGACATCGGTACCGAACTGAGCTGGGACTGGTCAAAAGCCACCGTCATGGGCGAGGATGGCAAGCCTTTCGTGCGTAAGGACAGCGCCGGGCGGCGCGCCTTCGACTCCAAAAAAGGTGCCTGGGTGTGGGATTCCTACGTCATCCCCGAATACCGCTGGCTCAATGGCGTTTCCACCTACAAGGTAATCGGCGACAAAATCGACCCGAGCAAGACCGTGCAGATCAATGAAGTGGGCGGCAGTCCGGACGATCCCGATTCACGCATCTGGCCAACTAAGGTGCATCGCGGCAAGCAGCCCTATGACACGGTAAATAACATCCTGACCATTCAACACACCGGCGGCGAAGACGATACTGCGCTGTGGCACAACTACGATTGGCAAAAAGCGATCGGCGCCGGCATGAAAGCCGCGAATCTGCCCTATAGCGGCAAATACGACTTCGTCAGCACCGAGCTGACCTGGCCCATCACCCATATGGTCGCACCCAAGGAAGACGCCTTGACCTGCGCGCAGTGCCACAGCAAGAACGGCAGAATGAAAGATATCCAGGGTGTGTACATGCCGTCCCGCGATGCTAACAAGTTGCTCGACATGGCGGGTTGGGCACTGGTTCTGCTGACCCTGATCGGTGTGCTGATCCACGGCGGCATCCGTATCCTTACCAGCCAGAAGAAAGGGTAATATCATGACAACGAATAAAATCTACGTATTCAAACGGTTCGAGCGTTTCTGGCACTGGTCTCAAGCTATGCTCATCATCTTCATGCTCATTACCGGCTTCGAAGTACATGGTTCATACTCTCTGTTCGGCTTCGGCAAGGCGGTGGATCTGCACACTCTCTCAGCATGGACACTGATCGGCCTGTGGGTGTTCGCCATCTTCTGGCATTTCACCACGGGTGAATGGAAACAGTACATCCCGACCACAGAGAAAATTGTCGCCATGATCCGCTTCTATTCGGTCGGCATTTTCAAAGGCGCACCGCACCCCTTCCGCCCGACTACGCTGAAAAAACACAACCCCTTGCAGCGTCTGGCCTATCTCGGCGTATTGCTGCTGATCGGCCCCCTGCTATGGCTGACCGGCTGGTTTTACCTGTTTTATGGCGACTGGCAGGCGTGGGGGGTGGACAACTTCCTGTCGCTGGAATGGGTGGCCTTGTTCCACACAGCGGGCGCCTTCATGATGCTGACCTTCCTGATCGCCCATGTTTACCTGACCACCACCGGTCACACCCCGACCTCACACATCAAGGCGATGCTCACAGGCTGGGAAGAGGTGGATTAAGCCATTCCTCGGTCATTTTCCCGACCGTGCACTCACGTCACGCAACAGGGGCAAGTACTGCGACCACCCCGAAACGGCGCCTACATGCGAAAACACTACGATCCCGTGCTTATCCAGAATATAGCTAGTCGGGAACGCAGCCGCTATGTTGCGATCACCTACCGTCAATCCATCAGCCAGCGGCAGCACGTCAACCGTTTTGTTCTGTACGCCCGAATCGTACAGAGGAAGCTCAAGGCGTTGCTGCTGCGCCCACTGGCGAGACGCGGCAAAGTCCTCGCGCACCTGCAGCAATACCATCCTGATATCCTGTCTCGCGCCCAGTGCGCGATAAAGCTGTTGTAGTTCCGGCATCTCATGCCGACAGGATTTGCACCAGGAACCCCAGAAATGCAGCAGCACCACTTTGCCTCGCAAATCAGAGAGCTTGGTCGCTTTTCCTGACGGGGTCTGGAAAATCAGATTATAGAAACGCTCGCCACGTTCCTTGCCTACAGGCGCCCGCGCCGCTTCAGCTCGATTAAGATACGGCCCCCAAAGCCGCGCCCAGGCCAGTGCATCGAACACCACTTTATCGTTCAGCGCATAAAGCACGCACGATTGCCCGGTGCCGGATTGACAAGACTGCAAGGCAGCCTCGGCTGCCAATTCGGCAGCAACCTCGCTGCCCTTCCAGGCCCAGGCACCGCCGGGTGCAATGGAAAAAGCGCGCTGTTTTCCGGCAGCAAGAAATCCACGGTAGCCCTCCTTGCCGGCACTATCGAGATGCGGCACTGCTGCGACATCGTTCAAAGCAGCAGCACCCACCGGCAGGGTCGGCAGAATGAAAAAAATTGCAGTCAGGATCGCTGACTGCAATAAATTCGTACCCGCTCTATTCTTCACTTGCACCCTACGCTCGCCCGCATAGGCTGTTCGCGAGCTTTGCGTTAATTCAATGATGCATGTGTTCATCATGCTTAGGCGCAGCCCGGGTTCCGGTCAGCGGTATCACCTCAGCCTTGACTGCAATCTTCAATATCTCTTTGGCGACTTTGATGTTCAGGATCAAAGGCACACTTTCGCCGACTTTGAGCGGTGCCTTGAGTCCGATCAGCATCAGATGATATCCGCTTTTCCCCAAATCAATGCGCTTGCCGGCCGGCAGCACGAGCGACTCGACTGCACGCATTTTCATCATGCCGTTTTCATGCGTCATGCTGTGTAACTCTGCCGTCTTGCAACTCGTGCTGGAAACGCCAATCAGCGCTGCCTCTTTTACACTGGTAATCGCCAAATCCACCATTGCAACATCCTGACCGGGTGCGGTGGCGCGTGACCAAGCAGCTTCGACCTGAATGTCGCCCGCATAAACAACGCTACTGAACAACATCGCGCCCAACAGGACACTGATAATCTTATTCATGATGAATTTTCCGTCAAATTTAAGAAAGCGAATTATACGCGCCGTCAGTGCAACAGATAACAAAAAATGCCAAAATCTGCATCGCATTTCCGGTCAGGCAATAGCCGTAACTATCACTTTGGCGGACAGCCTGTGCTACTTTCGGGAGGAGACACAATACGGCAATTCAACATCAACCGCCCCGGAAACACGGATGCAAGCATTTTGGCAGGACGAATTATTGTGCAAATAATAGCTGTTTGAGAATGCGGCATATTGTCGCACCTGCGCACAGCTGCGACAATATGCCGCATCTATCTGCGCCAGGCACCTATTACAATCCCGCCATGATCCTCTTTTCCTCCCTGCCCGGACATATCCAGCTGCGCCGTCTGGTTAACTTGCGCAGCATGACTGTCACGGCACAATTGCTCACGCTGCTCGCCGCATGGCAGATACTCGAAATGGATCTGCAGTGGCTGCCCATGCTGACCAGCATCGCAGCACTTACCCTGATCAACATTCTTACCCTGCTGCGTCTGCGCAACAGCAAGCCTGTCGCCCACCTGGAACTGTTTGTGCAGCTGGGCAGTGACGTGCTGGCACTCAGCGTCCTGCTGTATTACGCGGGAGGCTCGACCAATCCGTTTGTTTCTCTGTATCTGCTACCCTTGGTGATTGCCGCCGCCACTTTGCCATCCCGTTTCACCTGGGCCATGGCCGCGCTTACCACGGCGTGCTACAGCCTGCTGATGGTTTATTACATTCCGCTGCCACACAATCACCAGGACATGGATAGCGCCTTCAATACGCATGTAATGGGCATGTGGCTGGGCTTTGTCATCAGTGCTGTGGTCGTGGCTTCTTTCGTGGTGAAAATGGCCCAGGCCGTACGTAGCCGGGATGAGTTGCTGGCACAAGTGCGCGAAGAAATTTTACGCAATGAGCGTATCGTTGCCCTCGGCACGCAGGCCGCTGGCGCCGCACACGAACTGGGCACGCCGCTGTCCACGATGGCGGTAGTCATAGGCGAATTACAGCATGATGCAGATGCCAGCCCGGCCGAATTGCGCGAAAGCCTGACTCTGCTCGACGAACAGGTGCGAAGTTGCAAGCGCATTCTCGACAAAATTATGCTCAACGCGCAGGGCAGCGGCACGACCACGCTGCAAACGGCCGATGATTTAATGGCGGAAGTACTGGATGAATGGCAGCTGCTAAGACCCGCCGCAAATTATCAGTACAACAGCAGCACCCAGCCTGCGCCGCGCATCAGTGTGGATGTCACCTTGCGTGCCGCACTGATGAACCTGCTCAACAATGCAGCCGATGCCAGTCCGCAAGCGATTGAAATCAACGCACTATGGGATAACGCTAATTTCATACTGAAAATACACGATAACGGCGCAGGCCTGAGCAATGAAGTCGCACTCAAGGCAGGCTCGGCCTTCTTCACCACCAAGACAGAGGGGCGCGGTCTGGGACTGTTCCTCGCCAACGCCACACTGGAACGCATGGGTGGGACAGTACGCCTGTTTAACCGGGAGCAAGGCGGAGCAACCACCGAACTGACCTTGCCTGTTGCCGGAGCGACGCCATGAATCAGGCCTGCGAAGAAGCCGCCTCATTGCTGCTGGTAGATGACGACGCCACTTTCTGCAGGGTATTGGGCGCCGCATTGGTGAAACGCGGTTTTTGCGTCAACATTGCCCACAGCGTGGAGCAAGCCCTGCCTCTGGCAGAAACCAATCCACCGGAGTTCGCTGTCGTGGATTTAAAAATGGGGGGGGTGCCGGGGTTAGTGCTGGTTAAACGACTGCACGAACTCGATCCGAACACACGGATAGTCGTATTAACCGGCTACGCCAGTATCAGCACAGCCGTCGAAGCCATCAAGCTGGGCGCAACGCAATATCTTGCCAAACCGGCCAACGCCGATGAAATCGTCGCGGCCTTCAGCCATACTCCGGACGGCAGCACCCCGCTCAATGCGCAACCCACCAAAATAGGGCACCTGGAATGGGAACATATCCAGCGTGTGCTGCTTGAGCATGACAACAATATTTCGGCCACGGCCCGCGCGCTCAACATGCACCGCCGCACACTGCAACGAAAATTGAACAAACCCCCTCTCGGCAAGTAAGGAAAGTTTCATTCCCGCAAAATTGTACCGGACCATACTCGGCCAGCACACGCCCATGACCAATCCTCTCGCACAATTATTGAATCTCTCGTATATTCCAACTTCACCGCTTATTCCACTCGCACCCCAAGAGATATCGCCATGACCGCAGAACAAACTCGCATCAGGCTTACGCTTGCCCTTGCCAACATCGATTCACTGCCTGCCATGCCTGTCATCGCCCAAAAACTGCTGGCGCTGCCGTTGGACACAGATCAGGGTGAGGCGCAATTACTGACGCTGATTGAACAAGACCCGCAAATTTCTGCCAAACTGATCAGCCTGGCCAATTCACCCGTGATGGGCGTGTCACGCAAAGTCAGTAGCGTATCGGATGCCGCGATATTACTCGGCCTGACGCGTGTCAAGGCTGTATCACTCGGCATAGCGGCGATGTCCAATTTTACCCGGTTGCCTGGCTCACAAAATTTCGCACCGCAGGATCTATGGTTACACAGCCTGGCTATTGCCGTCGCCATGAACACGCTTGCGCCTCACATGCCCAGACACCTCCGCCCTCAACAGGATCATATCTTTCTGGCCGGGTTGCTGCACGACATCGGCTATATGGCCATTCACCATGTGGACAGTGTTGCGAGTAACGAGTTGCACCATCAACTCCGCCTGCAACCCAAGCGTTCTGTAATGGAAATCGAAATGCAGATATTGGGCGTCTCTCACTGTTATATCGGCGCACAACTGGCGCGACAATGGAATTTACCGGAAGAAATCGTCACCGTGCTGGGCTACCATCACGCACCCTACGTTGATGAAGTGTCCGCCAACAATCCACTGGTGCGCATGGTCAACGTAGCTGAAAAATTATTGCCCAGCTTTGGCATCAGCGAATACTGTGGCACGGAGATAGCTGACCATGAATGGCAGGAATTGGGCATAGACCCTGATAATGCGGAAGAACTGCACAGCAGCATAAATGAACTTGCGCTGCAAGTCGTGCAGATGGCCGATATATTTTAATGGGGCTGAGGACTGAGGACTGAGGACTGAGGACTGAGTAATAATATTACTGCGGTTTGTCCTCAATCCTCGCGTCTGATTCTCTCATTCCAGCAACAGCCTGTTAATTTGGCTCAATGACTGAAGAATGTCGTGCAGGGCATGGCTATATTCATTCTCAAACAGGGCTGCTGCACCAGTGTGATCGCCCGCCTTCAGCTTATCGACTACCACCAGGGCCAGTTGATGAAACTGCTCATGCGCCACACGTAACTGCCGGTATACCTCTTTTTCGTGAAAAACAGCGAGCGCCGTACCGTTAATCAGGCGCCCCAACTGGCAAATTCCGTCCTGCCCCAGCAGAGCCGCACCCAGCGGTTCGTGACTGACGCCCCGTACGTGATTCCCCAATCGGTTCTTCCACACCACATGCGCCTCTGCTGCGGCGATGATATTCAAACGATCACGTAAACCCCGCTTGCCATAACTGTCAAAATCAGCCGCCTCGTATTTTCTGGCGACATCCTGCGCAATGGACGCTGTTTGCATTATGTTTCTCCTTTGGCATTATCTTCGGTCATGCTTTATAGCAGCCTCAGACAAAAGAACAATATGCCAAAGGGCCTATACGTATGGGCCAGCGACGGTACGAAACCGGTATTATCAGGCACAAAAAACCCCTGGCAGCCTGTCGGACTTGTTTCGCAAGATGCGTAAAACAAGTCCGACAGGCTGCTAGGATGTTACGACTATCGCCGATGGCCGCTCAAAGACTATAATCAGCAATCGCTAAAACTCACCTCATTATGAAAGCTATCCTGTCACTTATCAGCTTGCTGCTATCCGCAACGAGTTACGCACTGCCCGCACAACTACCGGAAGCGCCCGTTCTGGCGGCAAAATCCTATGTTTTGTACGATTTCTCCAGCAATCAGATATTGCTCAACCAGAACGGCAACGCACGTCTGGAACCCGCTTCACTGACCAAACTGATGACAGCCTACCTTGCGTTCGCCGCAATCAAACAGGGCAAGCTCACACTGGAGCAAAGTCTCACCGCGCCGACTGAGGCCACCACCAATAACAGCGGCGAATCGCGCATGTTGCTTAAACCCGGGCAAGCAGTGACCGTCGATGAACTGCTACATGGTCTGATCGTGCAATCCGGCAATGACGCAGCGATCACGCTCGCCATAAGTATTTCCGGCAATGAGGCCAGTTTTGTCGCGCTGATGAACAAAGAGGCCCAGCGACTGGGTATGAAAAACACCCACTTCACCAATCCGGTCGGCATGCCGGACGTGCAGCATTACAGCAGCGCCTACGATATGGCGATGCTGTCAGGCGCCTTGCTGCGCGACTTTCCCGAACACTATCCCATGTTCAGTCTGCGCGATTACACCTTCAATAATGTCACCCAAGCCAATCGCAACCGTCTGCTATGGCTGGACCCTTACGCCGACGGCCTCAAGACCGGACACACCGAAACCGCCGGATTCTGCCTGGCGGGATCCGCCAAGCGCGACAAACGCCGCCTGATCTCGGTGCTGTTCGGTGCGGACTCCGATAGTCAGCGCGCCTCCGAGAGCCAGAAATTACTGAACTTCGGCTTCCAGAATTTTGATGCGGTACGACTCTATCAAAACAGCCAGCCCGTCACCCGGGTCAGGGTCTGGAAAGGTACGGATCGTCAAATTGCGCTGGGTTTCCGGCATGACCTGTTTCTGACCATACCCAAAGGCCAGTTTGCGCAACTCAAGGCCAGCATAGAAACCCGTCAGCCCATCCTCGCACCGATCACTTCCGGCCAGCAGCTGGGCGTACTCAAACTCACCCTGGCGGGCAAGCCCTATGCGGAATTCCCGCTAATCGCCCTGGATAGCGTGACACTGGCCAACGTATTTTCACGCGGCTGGGATAGCATACGGCTGCTGATACAGAAATACAGCCCCTGGTAAACGCGATGACCCTCTATCTGAACGGCCTCTACCTGCCGATCGAAGAAGCAAAGATTTCCGTGCTGGATCGCGGCTTCATCTTCGGTGACGGCGTGTACGAAGTCATTCCGGTGTATTCGCGCCGGGCATTTCGCCTGACAGCCCATTTGCAGCGTCTGCAACGCAGCCTGGAGGGCATCCGGCTCGCCAATCCCCACAACATCACGGAATGGACGGCAATTTTCGATAAACTTATCGCGGATAGCGCATCGGAAGATTCCTACCTGTATCTGCACATTACGCGCGGCGTAGCCCCGCGCGATCAGCCCTTTCCGAATCCGTCTGTAGCTCCCACCGTATTGGTAATGTGCAACCCCCTGTCACGGCCACCGGCTGAATTACTGACCAGCGGCGTGTGTGCGGTCACGGCACAGGATAACCGCTGGCTGCGTTGCGATATCAAAGCCATCTCGCTGCTGCCCAACGTGCTGCTGCGCCAGATGGCGGTAGATGCCGGCTGTTCGGAGACCGTCCTGATCCGCGACGATGCTTTCCTGACCGAGGGCTCGGCTAGCAACATTTTTGTGGTAAAGAACGGTACGCTGCTTGCGCCCCCAAAAGATAATCTGATGCTGCCAGGCATTACCTATGACGTCATACTGGAAATTGCCGCCGCCCATGCAATTCCGCATGAAGTACGCAAGATTGCAAAAACGGAAGTATTCGATGCCGATGAATTGCTGCTCACCTCATCCCCCAGGGAAGTGCTGGCCATCACCCGGCTCGACGGAAAACCAATCGGCACAGCCGAACCGGGCCCGATGTTCAAACGACTTTACCAGCTGTACCAGGAATTTAAACGTGACGTGATGCGTGCCCCATGAAAAAACCACCTGAAATGCCTGTCATTCCGGAATCCGAGAGTCTGGTCGTCTATCCTTCCGATTTTCCGCTGAAGATCTTCGGTCTTCAGCACCCCGATTTTGCGCAATGCGTACTGGAAGTTATCACCCGGCACGCGTCGGATTTCGAGGCGTCCAGCATGGAAATGCGCGCCAGCAAAACCGCCAAATACATCAGCCTGACCTGCACCATCCGCGCCACCTCGCGCAAACAGCTCGATGCGGTGTATCAGGAATTGTGCGACCACCCACGGGTCAAGATGGTGTTATAAACCGTGAAAGGTGAAAAGTGAAAGGTGAAAAACTTCCAGAACCCTGCCACCCTCTTTCGGCGAAGAATGAGGCTGTTTCACGTTTCACATTTCACGTTTTACCTCTAATCAAAAGTTTAGGGCTGGTTGACTATCAGCCGACCTGGGAGGCAATGAAGCGTTTCACGGCTGAACGCACGACCGATACGCGCGACGAAATCTGGCTGGTGCAGCATCCGCCCACTTTCACGCAAGGCTTGGCCGGTTTGCCCGAACATCTGCTCAATCCGACTGACATCCCGGTCATCAAGATTGATCGCGGCGGGCAGATCACCTATCACGGCCCAGGCCAAATCGTCGCCTATCTGCTGCTCGACTTGCGCCGCTGGAAGCTAAACGTGCGCGAACTAGTCAGCCTGATGGAACAGGCGGTGGTGGATGTGCTAGGCGAATATGGCGTGGCGGCTCAGGGGCGCGTGGATGCGCCCGGCGTTTATGTCGATGATGCAAAGATCGCCTCGCTGGGGCTGAAGATACGTCACGGCTGCTGCTATCACGGCTTGGCGCTCAACGTGGACATGAACCTCGAACCCTATAGTTTCATCAACCCCTGCGGCTATGCCGGCCTGCGCGTCACGCAATGCGTGGAACTGGGCATCACCGCTGGCATCAGCGAACTGCAAGCCGAACTGGCACAGAATTTGATTCACGGATTACAGCAACACTACGATAGAAAGCAGGCGCATGAGCAACAATGAACAAAAACAAACCGGCTCCGCCAAGACGGCGCGCAATCCGATCAAGATCGTGCCGCTGCAAACCCGTCTGCGCAAGCCGGAATGGATACGCGTCAAAACCGGTTCCGGCACAGGCTACAACGATGTGAAGAAACTGCTGCGCGAACACAATCTGGTGACGGTGTGCGAAGAGGCTTCCTGCCCGAACATCTGTGAATGCTTCAGCAAGGGCACGGCCACCTTCATGATACTGGGCGACGTATGCACCCGGCGCTGCCCGTTCTGCGACGTGGCGCACGGCAAACCACTGCCACCTGACGCGGAAGAGCCAGCCAATCTGGCGCGCTCTATCGGTCTGCTCAAACTCAAATATGTAGTCATCACCAGCGTGGATCGCGATGATTTACGCGACGGCGGTGCGGCTCATTTTGCCGCCTGCCTGGGTGCGATCCGCGCCAGTTCTCCGGCGACCCTGCTGGAAATTCTGGTTCCGGATTTTCGCGGCCGTCTGGAAGAGGCGCTGGATGCGCTGGCCGTCAGTTTGCCGGATGTGCTGAACCACAATCTGGAAACCGTGCCGCGCCTGTATAAACTGGCGCGCCCCGGTGCGGACTACACGCACTCACTGAAACTGCTCAAGGATTTCAAGGCGCGTTTTCCCGACATACCGACCAAATCCGGCCTGATGCTGGGTCTGGGCGAAACCGACGAAGAAGTGCTGGACGTAATGCGCGACCTGCGCGCACACGATGTAAACATGCTGACCATAGGCCAGTATTTGCAACCCTCGGACGGACATCTACCGGTACTGCGCTACGTTCCGCCGGAAACTTTTGCGATGTTCGAACGAGAAGCCCGCGCGATGGGTTTCAGTCATGCCGCCTGCGGCCCTATGGTCAGATCGAGCTACTACGCCGACGAACAGGCGCATCAAGCAGGCATCCGTTGTTAATTCCATCGATAAAAGCTAATGAACATCGATAATCGATAACTAAGGAAACGCTGATTAAATCGTCTTTGCGAGAAGCGCAGCGACGTGGCAAACCAGAATTCGCTCTACAATCAAAATGCTGGATTGCCACGCTTCGCTCGTAACGACAGTTTGGGTGAATAAATCAGCATCTCCCTAAGCCGGACAAGCCGGAACCAAACTCGTAGGTCGGGATTTATCCCGACGTTTTTGCTTCATTCAACACGTCTTGTCGGGATAATGCCGCAAGATCGCAAGGGTCTTCCCACGGAATATAAGGCGATAAATCGCCTATTCCTGAATGAGGGGCATTT
>JAUSLX010000183.1 GCA_030645775.1 Gallionella sp.
CCCCCCTTTGTAACAGGGGGGCTGGGGGGGGACGTCTCGGGTGCAAATGAGCCTTGCGGGGTATGCACGCCGGTGCGATCCGCCTCGACAACCCACGCGGGCAACGGCGTGTTCGCCATCGCCTTGCCTGCCGAAATATCGGCAGCAATCCAGATCGCCACTTGCTGCCAGCCCGCCGCCTGCCAGATTTCAAACGGGCCGTTGTCCCAGCCAAAGCCCCAGCGCACCGCAAAGTCCAGATCGCGCGCGTTGTCGGCGATGTCTCCCAGTTGCAGCGCGCAGTAATGAAACACGTCGCGGAACACCGCCCAGAGGAATTGCGCCTGTGGATGCGGATGACCGCGCAATCCGGCCAGCTTTTTCGCCCAGTCGCGTTCGCGCAATATGTCCTTCACACCGTCGTCCACCTGCGCATCAGACAGGCGGTATGCATGGGTGTGCAAATCCAGCACGTGGATCTCTTTTCCTATCTTCTGGTAAATACCGCGCTTGGTCTTCTGTCCCAGCGAGCCTTGATCCACCAGATAGCCGAACCAGGCAGGCAACTCGAAATGCGTGTGCCAGGGGTCGTCGGTGAGATTCTCGCGCATGGTATTGACCACATGGGCGAATACGTCGAGGCCGACGATGTCCAGCGTGCGGAAGGTCGCGCTCCTGGGACGTCCGAGATAACGCCCGGTCAGCGCATCGACGGTATCGAAGCCGAGACTGTAGGCTTGCGCGTGATGTTTGGTGGCGAGCATGGAAAACACGCCGATGCGGTTGGCAATGAAGTTCGGCGTATCCTTTGCGCGCACCACCCCCTTGCCCAGCGTCGAGACGAGAAAAGTCTCCAGCTCATCGAGCAGTGGCACTTCGGTCTCGCGGCAGGCAATCAACTCGACCAGATGCATGTAGCGCGGCGGATTAAAAAAATGCACGCCGCAGAAACGATGGCGCAGATGTTCGGGGAAGGCCTGAGCCAGTTGATTGATAGACAGGCCGGAGGTGTTGCTGGCGAAGATGGCGTGTTCGCCGATATAGGGGGCGACCATGCGGTACAGCTCGGATTTGTAGTCCATGCGCTCGGCAATCGCCTCGATCACCAGATCGCAATCGCGCAGTTTGTCGAGGTGTTGCTCATAGTTGGCTGCCTCTATAAAGCCAAGCTTGGCCGGGCTCGCAAGCGGACTGGGGTCTAGTTTCTTTAATCCCTCCAGCGCCTTATTCACGTTACCGTTGAGATCATCTTGCGCGGGCAATTCGAACAGCAGCGTTTCGACGCTCGCGTTGACGAGATGTGCAGCGATCTGCGCGCCCATCACACCCGCGCCCAGCACGGCCACTTTACGGATACTCATCGCGAAGCTCCCATTCATGTAGCGGAAACGGCAAGGCGAACCTTGTCATCGTCAACGTCATACCGGTTTAAAAATTATGCGCGTACTGAACGCTGAGAATATCCACACTGCTGGAATAAGTTCCCACCAACGCCGGAGCAGTAACCGTTGAATTGATGCTCGCATTGTCGACAAACAAATGAGCGTAACCGAAATCTATAACGCTGGCTTTGCTGGCCTTGTATTGCCCGCCTACCGACAACCAGCTACGGTTGCCATCAGGAATACGTGCCGTACGGAACGCGTCTGAAACCGGCGTCTGGTCGTAAGCCACGCCCATACGCGCCGTCCATTGATCGTTGTAATGGTGATTGGCGCCTGCCGCCACTCTCCATGTATCACGCCAATTCTCCGGAACCAGTTGCACAACAGCACCTGAAGTGCGCAATACCCGGAGCTCCTTGAACACCCCCCAACCCGTCCAGCTGACATCCGCCATCACATCCCACTTGTCGTCAAGTTGATGAAACGCGCTGGCGGAAAATGAGGCCGGCATTTTTACGGCTAGTGTCACTGGCCCGCTTAAAGCGGCCAACGGCGCCGTAAAATTGACCTGACCGCTCAGGTTATAGCTAATATCCGATCTGTAAGCCAGGCCAATACGTGTTTGCGGACTGACATTCACCAATGCACCCAGGTTATAACCCCAGGCGCTATCGCTACCGGTCAGGCTGCTAATGGAAGTCGCAGCCGGATTGGAAGTCAATTCGCCGCGAACACGCTGGTAGTTTATCCCCGCGCCTAAACTGAAACCGTCATTCACCCGATAAGCGACAGAAGGATTCAGATTGATCGTCTCAAGCTTTGATTTGATTGCATGCGCTCGACCCACCCACGTCGAGGTATATTCTGTTTGCAAGCCAAACGGTGCACCAACGCCCAGCCCTACTCTCAACTGCGGATTAACTTCCATGACGAAATATCCGTTGGGCACCAACGCCAGCCCCCCTGCATCACCGCCCATATCAGCCCCTGCCAGCCCCGTTCCGGTAAACTTCGCCGAAGGAAGAATAGCGTGTGCCGCCACCACAAGCTGCTTGCCGTTCAGGCGCGACATGCCCGCCGGATTGTAGAAGATCGTCGAGGCATCCTCCGCACTCGCAGCGCCCCCGGCAAACGCGTTACCCAGACCGCTGCCACTTTGTTCTATCAGCGCGAAGCCTGACGCGGCCGCACTTCCGGCCATCATCAACAACGCTCCTGCTACAGACCCGCTGACTACCGCTTGCTTGAACATCATGATTGCCTCTCCCTGTTATTTTTAGAAAAACACCCGACTGCAAAAAATGTCACCTTCGCAAACTGCCTGCCTATTCTTCCGGCGGAACCACGCGCGGTTTACGCTCCTCATCAACCGCCACGTAAGTTAATTTTGCTTCGGTCACTCTCACACAAACCGGCTTGGCCGGGTCGCGTTGCGCGTACACCTCGACATCCACCGTAATGGAAGTACGCCCTACCTTCTCGATGCGCGCATAGAAACTGACGACATCCCCCATGAACAAGGGTTGCTTGAACAGGAAGGAGTTAACGGCTACCGTCGCCACCCGTCCGCGCGCGCGATGTACTGCGGGAATACTGCCCGCGATATCCACTTGTGCCATGATCCAGCCACCGAATACATCGCCGGTATAGCTGCAATCGGTGGGCATCGCCACCACGCGCAAGGTCGGCTGGCGCGACGGCAGAGCGGCCAATTCATCTATGTTAACGGTCATAACAAATATTTCTATTTAAAACGCAACTTATTTTGCCCGTTTCCCCCACCCCAACCCTCCCCCGCAAGCGAGTGAGGGGGCAAACGAGTCGCTGCGCGAACTTCACTTTAATGCCGCTCATAGAGCTGTTTTATTTGCCCTGCAAAACGCCGTGCCACTTCATCGCGCCTGAGCTTTAGCGTGGGTGTCAGCAGACCATTTTCTATACTCCATGGCTCGCGCAGAATCAGCACACGATTGACTTTCGCGTAGCCGGGGAAAGCACGCAGATTGATGGCGATGCGCCGCAGCACCTTGGCTTCCACACGACTGTCCGTCAACGCCTCCGGCATATCGGCGCGGATACCCACTTCATGGGCAAAATGCAGCCACATCTCCGGATTCAGCACCGCCAGCGCGATCAGATAGGGATGCGCCTCACCGAAAATCATCACTTGATCGAACAGGGGATCATGCAGTATCGCCAGCTCCATGTCGGTGGGCGGGATCTTTTCGCCATTCGACATGACGATAATCTCCTTGAGGCGTCCGGTGATATAGACATGTCCGCTGTCGCTGATATGCGCGATATCACCGGTGTTAAGCCACCCGTCAGCACCTATGGTTTCCCTGCTCGCCTCTTCGTTATTCCAGTAACCCAGCATTACATTCGGGCCCTTCACCTGCAACTCATTCTGCGCGCCCAGACGTACTTGCACGTCGCGTATCGGCTGTCCGACGCTCTCCGGGTAGTTGTTTTCCAGATGATTTCCGGTGATCACCGGGCTGGTTTCTGTCAGACCATAGCCCTGCACGATAGGCAAACCGAGGCCGACGAACACATGCGATATTTCCGATGACAGTGCCGCCCCGCCGCTGATGGCGACGCGCAGCCGACCACCCAGCTTGTCGAGTATTTTTTGCGCCACCAGCTTTTGCAACAAAGGCCAGAGCAGAAACGAGGGCCGCCACTTCCCCCGCCCCTGCTCATGTTCGAAACGCGCCCAACCTGTTTCCACCGCCAGCTTGAACAATTTCCGGCTTAGCGAGGAACTCTCTTCGAGCTTGCCACGGATCGCGCCATACACACGTTCATAGATGCGTGGCACGGAAATCAACAGAGTCGGACGTATGGTCTGCAAGTCTTCCGACAACTGCGGAATGGAACGCGCGAAAGCAACCGTAGCGCCGGTCATCACGGTCAGGTAATAACCCAGCGTGCGCTCGAAGGTATGCGACAGCGGCAAAAAGGACAGAAACAGGTCATCGCCGTTCACGGCGAAGGTATCCAGACAGGCATGCGCATTGCTGAGCATATTGGCATGACTGAGCATCACGCCTTTGGGCTTGCCGGTGGTACCCGAGGTATAAATGATGCTGGCCAGCCCGTTCATCTGACAGGACAGTGCGGGCAATAAGGACGCATCAGGCGGCAAAAACTCCGCCATCGCTTTCAAACGGGGTTCATACGCCTGCACGGAGGTAAGCGTCCCGGACGTATCGCTCAGATTTTCTACACTGACGAAACACACCACACCGGCCAGTTGATCGCGCACCGTGCGCAAGGCCTGCCATTGTTCTTGCGTCTCGAACAACAGCACCTTCACATCGGCATCATTCACGATGTAAGCGACATTATCGGGTCTGTCCACGGTGTACAGCGGCTCGGTTACCAGACCCAGCGACATCGCCGCCTGTTCAAACGCAATCCAGAGCGGACAATTGCGCAGCATGATGGCAACGCGATCGCCGCACTGCAAGCCCAAATCCGCCAGCGCCGCCTGCCAGCGCGCCACTTCAGCCTCCATTTCACGCCAGCTAAGATCACGCCAGGCGTTTTGTCTGAAATGCCGGTAGGCTATCTTGTCCGGCGAACGACGCACGCGCTCCAGGAACAAACCATGCAGCGTACCCGCCTGCTCGGGTGAAATCACATCCTTCGCCAAAGCAACCATTGCCTATCCTTTCTCATCCAGAAACAAATCGCCTGACAACGCCGTACCGGGCGACACCGCATACTGCTCGAAATCGCTGACGCCCGCCTCGCGCAGCACCGCTTCATCGATATAAAAGTTACCGCTACCTCTGTCGCCAGTCAGAATCCAATAGGCCGCGTCCGCCACGATGGCGGGCTTGCGCGAGGCGCGCAGAATCTCGGCAGGAAAATTATATTCAATCGCCGCCGTCGCAATCGTCGTACGCGGCCACAGACAGTTCACCGCAATTCCGGCATATTCCTGCGCCAGGCCCAGGGCGCACATACTCATGCCGTATTTGGACAGGGTATACGCCAGGTGCGGCGCAAACCATTTGGCGTCCATGGCGGGCGGCGGGGATAGCATGAGGATGCGCGGATTGACGGCCTTCAGCAGATGAGGGATACAGGCTTGCGACATCAGAAATGTGGCGCGCGCGTTGACCTCCCACAGCAAATCCAGTTTTTTGGCCGAGGTTGCCAGTGTAGGCGTCAGACTGATCGCGCTGGCATTATTGACCAGCGCATCGATGCCGCCAAAATAATCCACCGTCTGAACCACAGCGGCGGCTATCGCCTGTTCATCGCGCACGTCGAGTTCTATCGCCAACGCCTGCCCGCCCGCCTGTGCCACCTCTTCGGCTACCGTATATATCGTGCCGGGCAGTTTTGCGTGCGGCTTCACGGTCTTGCCGGCAATGACCAGCTTCGCGCCATCCCGCGCGCAGCGCAAGGCAATTTCCCGCCCTATACCACGCGTGGAACCAGTGATGAACACCACCTTGTCGCGCAGCTTACTCAAGGGAGCTAACATCATTCCAGACTTTGTCGTCTGGATTATCCCTGTGTTGCATTACAACCTCCTGTGCCGATGTGGCGGAACGCCCCTGCGTGGCTTCCGCCCTACTTTGCAATTCTTCCGACGCGAAGTCATCCACCATGATGACTTTGCGGCGCAGCGCATAGTCGCGTTCCAGCTGTAAAGCCTGTTCCGCTGTGATGATGCCGATATCGCGCGCTTCGGCGATGCGCAACAATTCTTCCAGCGCCTTTAGCCTGCCCTCCTTACGCGCCACGCGCAGTCTATCCTGCAATGGTTCACACAGCAGCGTGCTGGACAGTCCCGCCTCCAGCGCACCCAGCGCATCCTGTTCGTCGTCAGGCAGATAGATGCCGGCCGTCAGCCGGTCGCGTGCTGATCCAGGTTGCATCAGCAGTGTGGCCACCTCATGTCCGAGTTGGTCTGAAGGCGGCAACAGGTTTTTCCCCAGCGGGAAAACCAGCGCGTTCAACACACCGCGAACCAGCGGATTCGGAAAATTCTGTATCACGCCGGCGAAGGCTTGCTGAATCTGGTACAGCGCATCCTGCATCGCCCAGTGCACCAGCGGCAAATCCTCGACCGGACGACCGTCGTCCGCAAAACGTTTCATCGTCGCCGAACCCAAATACAGCAAGCTCAGCACATCAGCCAGACGGCCCGAAATTTTTTCGCGGCGTTTCAGTGTACCGCCCAACACCGCCATCGCCACATCTGCGCTCAAGGCAAACGCCGTGGAAAAACGCGTCAACTGCTGGTAATAACGACGACACGCCACCCCCTTAGGCACAGGAATGCCGCGCCCGCCAGACAGCCCGAAAACGAAACTGCGCGCCGCATTGCTCATGACAAAACCGATATGGCCAAACAAGGCGTCGTCGAACAGGTGCAGAGCCGTGTCGTGGTTGGCCTCACCGGCGGCCGCGATTTCCTTCAGCACATAGGGATGAGCACGAATGGCACCCTGGCCGAAGATCATCAGCGTGCGCGTCAGGA
>JAUSLX010000185.1 GCA_030645775.1 Gallionella sp.
AGCCCCGGAAATTATCGTGGTGCTGGGCGGGCCGGAAGTGAGCTACGAATGCGAGCAGCAGGAAATCGTGCGGCTGGCGGATTATGTGATTACCGGCTGGGGCGACATCAGCTTTCCAAAACTCTGCCGCGAGCTGCTGCAGAAGCGCCCGCAGGCACAGAAAATCATCGCCGGCCTCCAGCCCGCACTGTCCGAAATCAAGCTGCCCTATGCGCTATACAACGACAACGATATCGCCAACCGCACCCTGTACGTCGAAGCCTCGCGCGGCTGCCCGTTCAAATGCGAATTCTGCCTCTCCTCCCTCGACAAGACGGCCTGGGCCTTCGACCTCGACCTGTTCCTGGCCGGCATGGCCAGGCTGTACGAGCGCGGCGCACGCCAGTTCAAGTTTGTAGACCGTACTTTCAACCTTAACATCAAGGCCAGTGTGCGCATCCTCGAATTCTTTCTGGAACGCCTGGACGATAAGTTATTCGTGCATTTCGAAGTGATCCCGGACCACCTGCCCGACCCGCTCAAGGAGCTGATCTTGCGCTTCCCCGAGGGTTCACTGCAATTCGAGGTAGGCATCCAGACGTTCAATCCCGACGTGCAGGCGCTCATCTCGCGCAAGCAGGACACACCGAAAACAGAAGAAAACTTGCGCTGGCTGCGCCATGAAAGCCACGCGCATGTTCACGTCGATCTCATCATCGGCCTGCCCGGCGAAGACATGACCAGCTTTGCGCAAGGCTTCGACCGCCTGGTTGCGCTCAGGCAACAGGAAATTCAGGTCGGCGTACTCAAGCGCCTGCGCGGCACCAACATTATCCGCCATACAGCTTCGTATGACATGCGCTACACCCCCTACGCGCCCTACACCATTCTCGCCACCGATCGCATCGACTTCACCACCATGCAGCGTCTGGTACGCTTTGCCCGCTACTGGGATCTGGTCGCCAACTCCGGCCGCTTCCCGCAGACCTTACCCCTGTTGCTGGGCGACAGCCCGTTTGCACATTTCCTGGCATTCTCCGACTGGCTCTATGCAACAACCCGCAAGACGCATCAGATTGCGCTGGATCAGTTGTTTGAGCTGGTTTACAGGGGAATGATCGAATGCCTGTCAGTGTCACAGACAGAAGTTTTTTTAGTGGTGGAGCGCGACTTTATTTTATCGGGCAGCAAAGTGGCTCCATCATTTCTGAAGGCCGAGAAACCGAACAAGGATGGAACCCGAAAAATCAGACAGGTCAGCCAGACGAGTCGGCAAGTCCGCCACCTGGTCAAGGAAGCATAAGTCAGGTTTTGCCGGTGGCAGACCGGCAGCTGGCGAAACTCATGGTGCGCAAGCGGCCGGAATTGATCTTCTTCATGCCCATAGATGTGTCCTGAAACTCTATCGAACCTAGCCCTTTAATCATTCAACTGACATTAACTCCATTCGTGCTGAGTGGTTTCGCCTGTCTGATAAAAGCGCCGAACTCTTGATATATACGCAACGAAATCACTATTCTCTTCCGTCAAACGATTGCACATATCCCAGTCAATTTCGGGCCTCTCCCGAGCAGGAATTAATATCTGGCTCTCTGTAGGTGTTTCAACATCAAGTTGAATCACACCGATACCATGTGTTGCTGCAAGCATACGCAATTCTTTCATGGTGTCGTCACCCTCAACTACGGCAGCCACCAAATATCCCAAGTGAGCCCATGAAGAATTAGAAACGGCTTGAAAATAACTTTTTCGGACATTTGAACGGTTAACCAATAGCTTCACCTCAAACGACCATAGACGTGCTCGCCTTTGAGCAAGCACACCAACACAATCTCGTAGCTCACGCGTCCAATCACGAGACAAGTCTTCCAAACCAACCATATCTGGATGCAACCACTCGTTTGCACCGCTACCAGATTTATTTGAAGAACGCTTTTCATCAATGCGCCCGGCATACACCATGTGCTCTGCCAACAAATAAATGGCAAGTTTCGGGTACAAATCATGCTCAGACAGTTTGCCTACCGCTTTTGAGGCAGGCAAAACAGCCATGCTGCTCAGCGAATCATCTGCAACAGCTTCAGCCGCTTCCACTTCCGCGTTCGCATCCTTGTCAGTCCAATAATACCGACGAGGCCTCCCCTCAGTAATTTTAAGTTGAGCGTATTGTTTCTGCCAACGTGGTCGAGAGGAGCTTATTTCAGCAACAAGTTGCTGAACAAGATCAGCATCGGTCTTTATGTATTGGGCGCTACCAGCCTTTTTTCAGCACATTCTTCAGGAAACGTTTCAAATATCCATTGCCCGATTTCTCGTGCGGTAAAGGATGTGGGGATAGCTCGGGGACAGACCACGGTTTCCACTGCTCATTTTTCCACTTCCCAATCTTCCAATTTCAACCCCGCAATGCGTGAAAACTCGCCCGTGTTGTGTGTTACTAATACGCAATCATTCGCCAACGCGATGGCGGCTATCTGTAAATCATAGGGGCCGATGGGCGTACCTTTTCGAGTAAGATCGGCGCGGAGTTCGCCACAAAGTCGAGTGGCTTCGCCGGAGAAAGTCAGGCTTGGTAACCATGCCAACAAGGTTAGCAGGTGATGGCGATTTTCTTCCAGGCGACTGCTTTTACTTACACCAAACCAAAGTTCTGCTTCAACGGGCGAACAGATGACGATTTCTGAACGTCCCACTTGGCGGATGCGATCCACGACACGCGGGTTGTTTTTCATCAACGCGATTACCGCATTGGTATCGAGCAAATAAGTCATTAGTTCAACTCGGCGCGAGGGGCGTCCTTGCCCAGATCGTCATCGGTGATGTCATTGGGGAAATCATCCCCCAATGTGCCTGCGACAGCGGCAAGGAAAGATTCAGTGTCTTTAGGCAAAGTTGGTAATGACGTTTGGTCCGCATACCGCAACTCAAGAAACTGAATAAAATCCAATACCTCGCGGGCGGCTTGTTCAGGAAGTCTGCGACTATGCTGATAAATATTTTCGGCCAACAACATGAGTCTCTCCTTTTCAATTGCTACAGCTTGGCATTCTATCGGCTGATCGGCTTGTAGCGTATCCGCTTCGGTTTCGGAACAGCATTGGGGACAGACCACGGTTTCCGGCCTGCGTACTCATACTTCCCGCACCCCTTCACCGTACTTCGCCACCAGTTTATCAGCTGTCAGCAGCAACATGCCTTCCACGCGCGCCTGAGCAATCAGGATGCGGTCGAACGGGTCTTTGTGGAGTGGCGGCAGTTCGTTCACCGCGACGGTATGTTCGCTGGTCACAGGGAGTTCACGGTATCCGTTGACCAGCAACATGCGCCATAAACGTCGCGAATCAACCTTGAAGTCTGGACGGTCAAGACTATTTTTTATGGTAATTTCCCACAGGTTTGCCGCGCTGAACATGAGCTGGTTGGCAGGATCGAGAATCAAGGTGCGCGCCTTTTTCGAAAGGCACTCCGGCTCACTGGCTGCCCACAGCAACAAGTGTGTGTCGAGCAGCAGGTTCAAGCGGCTTTGCCTTCAAACATACCCGAAATCTCGTCACTGCCCATTTGGTCGAAATCATCAGGAACTGAAAACTCCCCCGCCATAAACCCTAAGCGACTGGAAGTATCCGCTTTACCCAGCGGAATAACTTTGACCATCGGCCTGCCCGCCTTGGCGATGATAAACGCCTCACCCTGTGCCGCCTGCTCTACCAGACGGGACAGCTGGGTTTTGGCATCGTGGATGTTGACTGTAAGCATAACGATCTCCAGATGAACTAACTACGGTTAGTCTACAGTAAAAATTGCGTGCTATCTACTGATCGGCTTATAACGTATCGGTTTCGCGCCCTCTTCACCCAGACGTTTGCGCTTGTCGGCCTCGCATTCCTGATATTGGCCGTCGTAGAACACCCATTTTGAATCGCCTTCGCAAGGCATGTGTGGCAATACTGTCGAAGAATCGGATCACATTATTTCTGCTTGGTGACTACATCAATAGTCGCCGGTTGGCGCACAACAAACCGCGTGCCGGTTTGCTCCGCCAGCAAGCGCGCTTTCTCAGCAGCACGCAACAATGCTTGCGGCACTTTTTGCAGGTCAGGGTCTTTCGAATGAGAAACAGGTGCTTTCATGTTGATCAGCTTTCATCTAGCAAAACGGTAGGCGAGCCCGAATTATCATACAGTTGCCAGCTATCCACCAGCAACCTGTAGCGCTCGAAATTTCTGATGCCGTGTATAAATCGACGCCGAATCACAGCCTCAGGCACATTGTGCCCGCCCTGTATCACACGGGTTGCGACTCGCTCCAGAGCGATTTCAACATTCGGTAACGACAGGAATATCAACTTCACCACATAGCCGGATGAGCGCCAAACCGGGATCATTTGCGCGTAGGTCAGACCGGAAAGCGTGGTCTCGAAGGCAAAGCCTTCTCCGCGTTTGACATGATGCGCAATCGTTTCCAGCATCAGCCTCCCTGCTTTGAAGGCAGCCAAGTCAGGCGCAAATGGCGACAATCCGGCGGCGATCAAATCGGCGTTCACAAAGTTTGTACAATCCGCCTCGTTGGGCAAAAACTCACGGGCAAATGTGGTCTTGCCCGCTCCGTTCGGCCCGGCGATGATGATGACAATGCGCTGTTCTGCGTCGCTCACGTTATGGAATTATCGGCTGATCGGCTTGTAGCGGATACGCTTAGGTTTCGCGCCTTCTTCGCCCAGACGTTTGCGCTTGTCGGCCTCGTATTCCTGATAATTGCCGTCGAAGAACACCCATTTTGATTCGCCTTCGCAAGCCAGTATATGGGTGGCGATACGGTCGAGGAACCAGCGGTCATGGGAGATCACTGCGACGCAACCGGCGAATTCCAGCAGCGCGTCTTCCAGTGCGCGCAGTGTTTCCACATCCAGATCGTTGGACGGTTCATCGAGCAGCAGCACGTTGCCGCCCGCAATCAGCGTCTGCGCCAGATGCAATCGCCCGCGCTCACCACCGGAGAGCTGACCGACCAGTTTGGTCTGATCGCCGCCCTTGAAGTTGAAGCGGCCGATATAAGCACGCGCCGGGGTTTCGTATTTGCCGACAGTCAGCACTTCATTGCCGCCGGAGATGGCGTCGAACACGGTTTTTTCGTTTTGCAGCGAGTCGCGCGCCTGATCGACGTGTGCAATTTTGACGGTGGAACCAATCTTCACGCTGCCGGAATCAGGCTGTTCCTTGCCGGTGATCATGCGGAACAAAGTCGATTTACCCGCACCGTTCGGGCCGATGATGCCGACTATCGCGCCGGGCGGCACCTTGAAGCTCAGGTTATCGATCAGCAGACGCTCGCCGTAGGCTTTGGAAACCCCTTCAAATTCAATCACTTCATTGCCCAGACGTTCGCCCACAGGAATAAAAATTTCCTGGGTCTCGTTGCGTTTCTGGTGTTCCTGCGAATTGAGCTCCTCGAAGCGGGCGATACGCGCCTTGGACTTGGCCTGGCGTCCCTTCGGGTTCTGCCGCACCCATTCCAGCTCCTGTTTCATCGCTTTCGCGTGCGCATCCATCTGCTTGTTCTCGGTCGCAAGACGCGCGCCCTTCTGCTCCAGCCAGCT